>DATAMD010000050.1:0-3054 GCA_036260755.1 Chitinophagaceae bacterium
GAGCAATTCACTCACCGACTTACGGTCTTCCGGTCTTTCCGACTTCCCTAAACAACTCGGTTATTTTTTTCCTGCCGAATGGCATAAGCATACAGCAACATGGTTAAGCTGGCCGCATAAAGAAGCAAGCTGGCCCGGAAAAATTAATACAGTTTATGAACCGTATTGCCGGTTTATAAAAGAATTGACAAGCGGCGAAAAAGTTTGTATCAACGTTATTGATGAAACAATGAAATCCTTTGCCGTAAAGCATTTGGAAAAGCATCATGTTGATATGAATAAAATTGAATTTTATTTTCATCCAACCAACGATGCATGGTGCAGAGATCATGGCCCTGCATTTTTAATTCATAAAACAGAAAAGAAAAAAGTTATTGTTGACTGGAATTATAATGCTTGGGGAAATAAATATCCGCCATACGATTTGGATGATGTGATACCAACTTTAATTGGTGAAAAATTAAGCTTACCGGTGTTTCATCCCGGAATAATTATGGAAGGCGGTTCTGTAGATTTTAATGGCAACGGAACTTTAATTACATCCACTGCGTGTTTATTAAACCCGAATCGTAATCCTGGTTTGAATCAATCGCAGATAGAAAATTATTTACAAAATTTTTATGGTGTTGATCAGATTCTTTGGGTAGATAAAGGAATTGTTGGCGATGATACCGACGGGCATATTGATGATACCGTTCGTTTTGTAAATGAAGACACTGTTATTGCAACTGTTGAAGAAAATAAAAATGATGAAAATTATCCTTTGCTGCAACATAATTTAAAACAGTTGCAACAAATGCGTTTATTAAACGGCAGGCAATTAAATATTATTGAACTGCCCATGCCGGCAAAAGAAATTATTTGGGAAGATCAACGCCTGCCTGCATCTTACGCTAATTTTTATATTGCCAATGCTGTTGTTGCAGTTCCGGTTTTTAATGACGCAAATGATGAACGTGCGTTACAAATTATTCAGCAATGTTTTCCTGATAGAAAAGTTGTTGGCATTAATTCAACCGATGTTATTTGGGGATTGGGCAGTTGGCATTGTTTAAGTCAGCAGGAACCGGAAGTATAAAGTTTTATTTCTTATTTCTCGCAACGACGCAAAGCCGCTATGTGAAATAACTTTGCGCCATTGCGTCTTTGCGAGATTATTTTTGTTCAACAATGTACAAAGCGTTGAAGAGTGCGACGCCGGTAAAGTTTCATTGAAATACAAAGTTGGTTACAAAAAATAAATCAAAATATCAGTTGCAACCGAATAAATTTTTATTCGTTAATTTTATTATTCAAAATAATTAACAATGCTACATTTATCATCACCGGTTGCGGGTTGTATGCGTTGGGGAAAGTGGGGTGCTAATTATACCACTGCCGAATACAGAAAAATGATTGATGTGTGTTTGCAACATGGTATAACAAGTTTTGACCATGCCGATATTTACGGCGGTTATACCACCGAAGAAGAATTTGGCACTGCGCTGAAAGAAGCGCCGGCACTGCGTTTGCAGATGCAGCTCATCAGCAAATGCGGCATACAGATGTTATCTGAAAACCGTTCGCATCATCAAATAAAATCGTACAACACTTCTGCAAAACATATTATCGAATCAACAGAAAAATCATTAAAAAATTTCGGCACCGATTATTTAGATATTTTATTTATCCATCGCCCCGATCCATTATTAAATCCTGTTGAAGTTGCAGAAGCCATCACTCTATTAAAACAACAAGGCAAGATTAAACATTTTGGTGTGTCGAATTTTTTGCCGCATCAAACCGAAGCTTTACGAAAATATATTTCCATAGAATTTAATCAGGTAGAAATATCCATTATTCATTTAACGTCATTCATCGATGGTACGTTGGATAATTGTTTGCAACATAAAATTATTCCAATGGCATGGGCACCGTTGGGCGGCGGCATGTTTACCGACGAAACACATCATCGCTTCAGAAGCATTACTGCCACTGCATTTGAGCTTGCCGAAAAATATAATACAGGTATTAATCAAATTTTAGTGGCGTGGTTATTGGCCCATCCTTCTAAAATTATTCCGGTGGTTGGCACAACAAAAGTTGAAAGATTGTTGCAGGCAAAAGAAGCCAATAAAATTATTTTAGAAAGAGAAGATTGGTTTAAACTTTGGGTGGCATCAACAGGTGAAGATGTGGCGTAGGTTTGTGATAGTTGTTAGATTTTTTTGTTACGGGCTTTTGTATTTCAATGAAACTTTACCGGCGTCGCACTCTTCAACGCCTTGTACTTTATTGAACATATTTTTTAAACCACGAAGACACCAAGGCACTAAGTAACACAAAGTATTTCTTAGTGTCTTCGCGGTTCAACCTTAATCATCATTATTTTTCTTACTCAACTTAACAAACGCAGCTCTTGTTGGCGATGGTGCCGTTGTTCCTTTTATTCCCTGCCATAAAATTTCGTTGAACACCAAATCGGGAACTGCATCTTCTTTATTCCAATTAAATTTTTCGCTTAATAATGCCATTTTATTTTGACCGTTCTTTTCATTCAAATTAATATTTGCAGGCAAATGATTGAATGAAGAAAAATTTGCATTGGCTGTAAAGCTTTGCCACATGGGCGTTGCAGCCGCATCGTATTGTGTCATTGGCGGCATACCCAAAATTAATTCTATTGTTCTAACAACAGATGATGTTGAATACATTGAATGATCGACATAATTTCTTTTTACATACGGACTGATTAAATAAGCCGTGCTGCGGTGTGCATCAACATGATCGGAACCGTTTTGCGCATCATCTTCCAAAATAAAAACTGCACTCTCCTTCCAAATAGAACTCTTACTTAAATAATCAATAAATAATCCAACTGCCAGATCATTATCGGCAACATACGCATTAGGTGTTGGTTTATTTTTTCGCAAACCTTCGGTATGATCATTTCCAAAACGCATGGTGTTTAATTGCGGCACTGCATTTTTTGATAGCAAAGAATCGAACTCTCTTTTCCATTGATAAAATCTTGCTGTATCTCTTACATCCAAATTCCATCCGGTATAATACGGG
>DATAMD010000061.1:0-1640 GCA_036260755.1 Chitinophagaceae bacterium
CCCGTAATTATCCGCAGATAAAAGTATTGGCACTTTCTATGCAAAGCGATGAAAGCAGCATCATACGCATGTTGCGTTTGGGAGCAAAAGGTTATTTGATGAAAAATGTAGAACCCGATGAATTAAATATTGCATTGGAATCGGTAGTAAAAAAAGATTTTTATTTATCCGAAACTATTTCGGGAAAAGTTATTTCGGGATTACATCAGGATTATCAGCAACCGCTCGAGCCTAATATGTTATCGGATAAAGACAAAGAATTTCTGCGATTGATATGCACCGAATTAACCTATAAAGATATTGCCGAAAAACTTTTTGTTAGTCCGCGTACCGTTGACGACTACCGTAATGCCTTATTCGAAAAATTAAATGTGCATACCCGAATGGGATTGGCCATGTATGCCATTAAGAATAAGATTGTTGAAATACTTTAATTTTTGCAGTTGTTGTGTCTTTTGACCAACAACAAATTGTAATCCTGTGGTGAAACAACAACAGAGGCAAATGCTTTAATTTTTTTTGTTACGGGCTTTTGTATTTTATGGCGGTGCCTGTTGCGTCGCATCATGCCGATTGTATCGGTATCCCGATTTCATCGGGGCTTGTGCAGTTAAAGCCACGAGCAGCGAGTCATGAGCTTCGAGCAAAAACACTCGTAGCTAAGAGCTCATACCTTTCCTTCAGTTGAAGTGTGCGACGCAACAGTCGCTGAAAAAAGTTATCATGCGGTAACAAAAAAATTACCCCATCATTTTTTATTTCGTACCGATTTATAAATTTTAATGCCGCTCATTAAAATAATAATGAAGGCAATTAAACCAATCAGTCCCCACACAAAACTTATACTTTCTTTTACGGTTACTAAAAATACAATTGCAAATAAAAGTATGGTGGCCACTTCGTTCCAAATGCGCAATTGCTGCGATGTGTATTTATAAATTCCTTTTGCTTCCTGTAAATAAATTTTATGAATTGTAAAATGATAGGCATATAACAACAGCACAAAAATTAATTTAAGCAATAACCATCTTCCTTCGGGTAAAAATAAAATTTGCAGCCACGGGCCGTTTAATAAAACTGCTACGCCAAATATTAAAGTTAAAATTGCCGATGGCCAGGTAATGATGTACCACAAACGGTTGGTCATAATTAACAACTGATCGCGTAATATTTTTTTTTCTGTTTCGTTTTTTTCGCCGGCTTCGGTAAGGTAAATAAAAAAACGCGGCATATAAAAAAGCCCGGCAAACCATGTTACCACAAAAATGATATGTATTGCTTTTAAATAGAGGTACATGCTGATGTTTGATTTATGATGTAAGATTTAAGATGTATGATTTAGGATGTAGGATTTATGCCTTGTGATTCACGATTCACGACTTGCGATTTACCACTTATGACTTACGATTCACGATTTACCAATTATAATTTCTCATTAATTAATTTGGCAACAGTATCTACCCACAATGCGTTTGTATTTAAACAGGGTATCATGTTAAAACTTTCGCCGCCGGCATGCAAAAAAGTTTCTTTTCCGCGTTCGGCAATTTCTTCCAATGTTTCTAAACAATCGCTTACAAATGCCGGGCACAAGATCAATATTTTCTTTACACCTTCTTTTGGTAATTCTTGCAAACGTA
>DATAMD010000105.1:0-2700 GCA_036260755.1 Chitinophagaceae bacterium
TGAAAAATGAAAATAATGTATATCCGATAACTTATGCTTTATATAAATATGAAAACAATTGTAATTGTAATATTACCGATCTAACTTGCCCTTGTATGAACCCAATAGTGGGATCAACGACGAAGCTAATGCAGGATCCAACAATAGAAAAAATAGAAATTCCTAATCTAGGAGCAGGAACTTATTTGTTGACAGTTGACAACATAATAGATAAATGTATTACACTGTACAAAAAGATTTCCATCGATTCCTATACTCCATCAGTAACTACTATATTCCCTTTTTTACTTTTATCGATATAACAAATCCCATTACTAATAGGTGCAGAAGTCCCGTCTACCTGAATGTTGCCAGAATTAATTGTGCTGGTTAATACTCCATTTATTTCACATGATTTTACATGGGAAATTGGGGAGGTACCTGTGTAACTGTCTCTATAGTTTATCGTAGCTGATGGAGTATAGGAATCGATGGAAATCTTTTTGTACAGTGTAATACAATAACAGGTCTTGCTCCAGGTATTCAAAATACTGTCGTTACCGATGGCGTAAGATGCACTGCTACAGCTTCAGAGACATTGAGTGAACCTGTAACTGCATTGACATCTACAATAACATCGGAATCCCCAAAATGCTTTGGAGAAAAAGGAAAAGTAATATTATCGGCAAGTGGAGGTTGGAATAACTATAAGTACAAACTTTCAAATTGGTCAGATGATAGGTATCAGACAAGTCCCGAGATTGGAGATTTAGCTGATGGAACATACAGTGTTATAATAAAGGATGGAAATGGTTGCCTCTTTACAATACCTAGTCTTCCAATAACTTCCCCTCCAGCCTTAACCATTACTTCATCTAATCAATTACCAACTTCCTGTAAAAACGCCCAAAATGGGCAAATTGATCTTAACCTGAGTGGCGGTACCGGAACAGTAAACTATTCTATAACGGGTAATAATGGCTATAGTAAATCTGGTTCATTTAATTCAAATGATAATGTTCCCTTGAGCAGCTTGAAGGTTGGTAGTTATACTGTTTCGTTAAAAGATGCTAACTTATGTTCAAATTCGCAGACTTTTGAAATTACTCCTACACCGGATTCGATAAGTATTTCATCCAATATTATTGCTATTGACAGTGCCACCTGCAAACAATTAAGCGACGGAGTTGCCAATATTACTGTAATTGGAGGCAGCAGACCTGCGATGGACTATTCTCTGCTGGTTGGCACAAACTGGCGTCCTTTTAAGGAGGGAAAGGACACAGCATTTGTAAGGTTATTATCTTCAAATGGCAATACAATTTCGGTTAAAGATGCTCAGAACTGTGTTGCTTCAGTTCCTTACTCTATACCTATTAAGAAAAATCATTTTCAGATAGAGACCTTTCCAACAGTAGCTACCTGTAAACAAGTAACTGATGGAAGAGTAAAAGCTCAACGTAAGACAGAAACAGGAGTGTATGGAAATATTGATTTTTCATTTAATGATACAACCAAAAGCTCAAATGATGCAGCAAATTATTATAATATAGGCGTTTCATCAAACCAATATCTTGTTAAAGCCCAAAATTTTGATGGTTGCAGAGATTCCTCCTATTTTACAATAAATCCTAGTCCTACTGCGCTTAAATTATCTATTCCTACTATTATTCGAGATGCCGCATGTACCGGAAATGGAACCGGGATTGTAAATGTAAGAAGAAACACTGGAACTGGCATTGGCAATGTTTATTTTAGCTTACCCGACTCTGCTCCTAAAATAGGTCCAAATGAAGTAAAATTTTATAATCTGAAACCAGAAAATTATGAAGTGAAGGCTTTTGATACCAAAGGGTGTAGAGATTCAGCCATTTTCACTATTTCCGTTCGGGCCGATTCTTTAAACTTTAAACCTTATGTATTAAAAAATGCTGCCTGTGCCAATTCTCCTTCCGGTGTAATTGTTGGTAGTAGTAAAGTTAATAAAACCAAAAGCGGATGGGGGCCTATTACTTATAGTTTGTTATCACAAAATAAAGTTTCAAAAGACACAGTTCTTTTTGAGAGACTTATACAAGATAACTATGTTGTTTCTGCTGAAGATTCGGTTGGCTGCAATCAATCTGTTAGCCTTAATGTTATTGCCCTGCCCAATCCCATTCATTTTACAACTCCTGTAAAAAAACAACAGTCCTGTACAGAAGTTGAGAATGGTTCAATTGAAATTAGTGCTACATCTTCTTCGGATATTAAAAAATTTAAATTTTACAACCCTACATTAAAAGACACTTCTGATTGGCAAAATTCAGTTACTTACAATAACTTAAAAGGAAGTAGCTATGCTTTAATGGTGGTCGATACAAACAGATGTTCCAGGGATACTGTTGTTACCTTAGTGAACCTTCACAACAACCCCACCCTTAAAGTAAATTCGATTGATTCTCTTTTCTGCGCCAACGACAAAACAGGGGTTATTCGTTTTAAACTATTCCAAAAATGGCGTAAACCAGCATATAAATTTTATCTCAATGGTGTTTTAAATCCAACCGATAGTATTTTTAGCAATCGCTCCGCAAAGAATGATACCATTCTGGTGGTAGATGCAGATGGGTGTCCGGGAGATACTATTATGAATGTTCCGGTTCTGGCAAATACCATTCGTTTCAATCCTAATCCTTATTTTACACATGCCTCGTGTATGGCGGCAAAAAATGGAACCAT
>DATAMD010000073.1:0-3761 GCA_036260755.1 Chitinophagaceae bacterium
GGCAATTTCTTTTTGGCCGTTCATTCCTTTCTTGGTGATGCTGATTAAATTTTCGTAATAAAATCCGTACTGGATATACAGTTCGATTAATTTATCGAACAATGTTTTTCCGTTTTCTTTTTCGTAAGCGGCCATTTCGCAGATCAGTGCAACGGCACTAACCGAATCTTTATCGCGAACCTTATCGCCAACCATTAAACCAAAACTTTCTTCGCCGCCAACAATATAATTTTCTTTGCCTTCTTTTTCTAATATCAACGAAGCGATCCATTTAAAACCGGTAAGCACTGAATAATATTTTACGCCATTCTTCTCCGAAACATTTCTTGCCATCTCTGTTGAAACAATAGTAGAAACCGCAATATCATTGGATTGTGTAAGGCCTTTCTTTTTTCTTGCTTCGAGAACATAAGCAAATGCCAATATTAAAGTTTGATTCCCGTTCATCAATACCCATTCGCCTTTATGATTTTTTACACCAATACCAACACGGTCGGCATCAGGATCTGTTCCCAATAAAATATCGGCATTTAATTCTTTGGCTTTTTTTAAACCAATGCTCATTGTTTCGCTTTCTTCAGGATTGGGATAAATAACCGTAGGAAAATTTCCATCGGGTGTTGCCTGTTCTTCAACAACCGTAACATTGGTAAAACCCAATGCCTGCAAGGCTTTCGGAACTAATGTTATTCCTGTTCCATGAATGGGCGTGTACACAATTTTAAGATTGTGCTGCTTGGCAATCACTTCGGGATATACACTTAATCCCTTCACCATTTCAATATATTTATCATCTGTTTCTTTGCCGATGATGGTAATATTTTTTTCGGCACCGCTCCATTTAACATCATCCACACTGGCAATGGCTTCTACTTCTTTAATTACATTTTTATCGTGCGGCGAAACCAATTGTGCGCCATCATCCCAATAAGCTTTGTAGCCGTTATATTCTTTTGGGTTATGCGATGCCGTACAAACCACACCGGCTTTACATCCAAAAGTACGGATGGCGAAACTCAATTCAGGCGTAGGTCTCAGCGCTTCGAACAAAAAAACTTTAATGCCGTTTGCAGCAAAAACATTGGCAGTTGTTTCGGCAAAAAAGCGGCCGTTATTTCTGCTGTCGTGCGCAATGGCAACTTTTATTTCTTGGCCGGGAAAACTTTTTTTCAAATAATTGGCAAAGCCTTGTGTTGCCATACCAACGGTATATTTATTCAT
Organism: Chitinophagaceae bacterium; assembly: GCA_036260755.1. Classification (GTDB taxonomy): domain Bacteria; phylum Bacteroidota; class Bacteroidia; order Chitinophagales; family Chitinophagaceae; genus CAIQDX01. The sequence goes on from DATAMD010000073.1 coordinate 1,222, forward strand.
GCGGTTAGTACCAACACCCATGATACCGCGAAGTCCGCCGGTACCAAATTCCAGGCTCTTATAAAATGATTCTTCTAAATCGGCAGGATTAGATTCCTGTAATTTTTTAATTTGATTTTTTGTGTCGGCATCATAATTTCCGTTAAGCCACACATCAATGTTCTTCAAAGTAGCAGCATCCATAATGATAGGTTTTGAATTTATTTTTAAAAATAAAGAATACTTATATAATGGGCTCAACAATTACAGCTGTTCCGTAGGCCAATACTTCTGTAATTCCGTTCATTACATCATTAGCATCGTAACGCATATTAATAATTGCATTAGCACTCATTGTTCGGGCATGTTCAATCATTAGCTGTAAAGCTTCTTCACGTGTTCTTTCACAGAGTTCGGTATAAATCGATATTTGCCCTCCAAAAAGGCTTTGTATTCCGCCTGCAATATTTCCCAATAAACTACGTGAGCGAACGGTAATGCCTCGAACTACGCCTAATTGCTTGGTAAATTTTAAATCCTTCTAATGAAGTACTTGTTGTAATAAGTAGCGTATTCATGATATTATTTTTTCAGATCAGAAAAACTTTAATTTACAAATGCACCCAGCACTTCGCCGCCTTTTACTTCAACTTGAATATGATCCTGCAAAGTTGTTGAAATAGATAAACCAACATAGTCGGGTTTTACAGGATATAATTTATGCATCCTTTCTACCAATACCAAAGTCTGGATCCTTTTGGGATGAAAGCTGAGCAAGGGTTTCAGCATGTACAATAATGTTTTGCCGCTACTGGCAACATCATCAACAATAATAATATTTTTATTATCGAAATTAATTTCCTTGCTTAATAAAATATTAACCGGAAGATCTTTATTAAGGCTTGCAGAAATAACCTGAAACGAATTAGACAAATAAGGTTGTAAGAATGCCGCAATTTTTTCGGCAATCACCAACCCGTTTGTTTTAACGCCGATGATAAAAAGTTCGGCATCATCGCCCTGTAATTGTTCGGCAATTTCCAAAGCCAGCCTTTGCAATTTATACGTTGCTTCTTCCTGTGTAAGGATGTATTTTTTTTCGCCCATAATTAAAATTTCGTAGTCAAATGTAATAACAAACCGTGTATAAATTTATTTGGAACACGGATACACAGAATAGACGGATTAAAAAAGGTTTTATATTCTGCTTCGCAGAATATGGTAACACAAATTTGTTCTAAAAATAATTTCTTCAATGGCATAACTAATATTTTTTGTTATTATCAAAATTTATCTGCAAACATCAGTTTCATCAGCGTATCCGTGTTCCGTTTCTTTTGCAATTCAAATCATTTATCTTAGCGCTATAACTTTGCCTTATGCAATTCATTCAACAATTTTTATTTGCGGCAATTGCAATTGTTGCAGTTTATCTCTTCGTTAAAAAATTTGCAGAAATTAAAAGAAATATTTTATTGGGATGTGATGAAGACCTCAATAATAATTCATCGCAACGTTGGAAAAATGTTTTATTGCTTGCATTCGGACAAAAGAAAATGTTTAAGAATCCTTTGGTGGCAGTGATGCATTTTTTTGTGTATGCGGGTTTTATCATCATCAATATCGAAATAACAGAAATTATAATGGATGGCATGTTAGGAACACACCGTTTATTTGCTTCGCCGCTGGGAAATTTATATGTGTGGCTGATTAATTTCTTTGAAATATTAGCGATAAGTGTGTTGATTTTTTGTGTGATATTTTTGATACGAAGAAATATCATCCGCCTAAAACGCTTTGCCAGCAATGATTTAAACGGATGGCCCAGAAGCGATGCCAATTATATTTTAATTACCGAAATTATTTTGATGAGTTTGTTTCTGAAGATGAATGCCTGCGATACTTTATTACAGGCAAGAGGTTTTGGGCATTATGCCGGGCATATTACCGGCAATTTTGCCATCTCTTCTTTCCTTCATCCGGTGCTTCAGAATTTCAACAGCGAAACTTTGGCAGTTTCTGAAAGAATTTGCTGGTGGTTACATATCATCGGCATTTTTGCGTTCGCCAATTATCTGCCTTATTCAAAACATCTGCATATTATTTTGGCTTTTCCCAATGCCTATTTTGCAAAATTAGATGTGCAGGGAAAGATGAAGAACATGCCCGAAATTCAGAATGAAGTTTTGTATGCTATGCAACCCGAATTGGCGCCAACCGGCGGTGCAGCGCAAGAGAACATTAAAAAATTTGGCGCCAAAGATGTGTTTGATCTGAGCTGGAAAAATTTAATGGATGCATACAGTTGCACCGAATGCGGAAGATGCACTGCTGCTTGCCCGGCAAACATCACCGGAAAATTATTAAGTCCGCGAAGCATCATGATGAAAACGAGAGATCGTTTAGAAGAAGTTGGAAAAAATATAAATGCCAATAAAGAATTTAAAGACGATAATAAAACTTTATTGCATGATTATATCGGCGAAGAAGAATTGCGAGCCTGCACAACATGCAATGCTTGTGTAGAACAATGCCCGGTAAGCATTTCACCATTGGATATT
>DATAMD010000099.1:0-2028 GCA_036260755.1 Chitinophagaceae bacterium
TGAATAATTAAAATGAGTGCCATACAAATAATATTCTGGTTTTTATCTGCGCTTGCCATAGTAAGTGCATTGATGGTGTTAATTAGCAAAAACCCCGTGCACAGTGTGTTGTGGCTGATTATGGTTTTCTTTGCCATATCGGGCCATTACATTTTATTGAATGCACAATTCTTAGCCATTGTTAATTTAATTGTTTATGCCGGTGCCATCATGGTGTTGTTTTTATTTGTAATAATGCTGATGAATTTGAATAATGAATCGGAGCCGCAAAAAAATCTATGGATGAAATTAGCGGGCGCTGTTTCGGGTGGCTGTTTATTAATGATATTGGTTTCGCTGGTGCGGCAGGCAACAGAAATCGGTAACAAAGTTGCTGAAATGAAAGTTGGAAATATTGGTTTGATAGGCAATTTGGGAAAACTGTTGTTTAAAGATTATTTAGTGCCTTTCGAAATAAGCAGTGTGTTGTTCTTGAGTGCAATGGTTGGCGCAGTTGTAATTGGAAAGAAAAATTAATTATAAAGATTCAAGGTACAAGAAACAAGATACAAGTACGGAACTTGAAACTTGGAACTTGGAACTTGAAACTTGAAACTTGTTGATATGCCTATTCAATATTATATTATTTTATCGTTAGCATTATTCTGTATTGGTATTGTTGGTGTGCTGGTGCGCAGAAATGTGATCATTGTTTTTATGTGCATCGAATTAATGCTGAATGCTGTTAATTTATTGCTGGTTGCATTTTCTAAAATGCATCATGGTGCTGCTTATGTAAGCGATAAATTAACAACAACAGGAACCGATGCGCAACTTTTTGTTTTCTTTATCATGGTAGTGGCTGCGGCAGAAGTGAGTGTGGGACTGGCTATTATTGTGATGATGTACCGAAACACACATTCGGTAGATGTGAATTTTTTAAACAGATTAAAAAATTAGAAGTACTAACTAAGAGGCACGAAGCAAAATACTTCGTACTTCATACTTAATACTTCGTACTTAATAATTATGAGCAAATTGGTTTACTTAGTTCCGTTGTTTCCTCTGATTGGATTTTTGATTAATGGATTGGGAAGAAAATCACTTTCAAAATCATTGATATCCATCATTGGATGCGCTTCAGTATTGGCATCATTTGTTATAAGTGCGGTTTTATTTTTTGATATAAAAACAAACGGCGCAACCGTTGTTGAGTATTTTAATTTTATCCATCTCGATTCTTTAAAAATTGCATTTGCATTTCAGATCGATGCATTATCATCTTTATTCTTATTAATTATTACCGGTGTTGGTTTTTTAATTCATCTGTATTCAACGGCATACATGCATAATGAAGAGCCACAGCATTTCGGTAGATATTTTTCGTACCTCAATTTATTTATCTTCTCGATGTTGTTGCTGGTGATGGGCGCCAATTATGTAATTATGTTTATTGGATGGGAAGGCGTTGGTTTATGTTCGTATTTATTAATTGGATTTTGGTTTAAGAACGATAATTATAATGATGCTGCCAAGAAAGCTTTTGTGATGAACCGCATTGGTGATCTTGGTTTTTTATTGGCCATATTTTGGTTGATAGAAAAATTAGGAACAGCAAATTATGCCGATGTTTTTGCACACGCATCAACATTAAGCTCGTTTGATGTTACCGGAATAACTATCTTATTATTTATTGGAGCAACAGGTAAGAGTGCACAAATTCCTTTGTACACATGGTTGCCCGATGCAATGGCCGGCCCCACACCGGTATCGGCATTAATACATGCTGCTACCATGGTAACCGCAGGTATTTACATGATTGCACGCAGCAATGTTTTGTATTCGATGAGCGAAGTTTCGATGAACTTAGTTGCCATCATTGGTTTAGCAACTGCATTGTTTAGCGCAACCATCGCATTAAAACAAAATGATATTAAAAAAGTATTGGCTTATTCAACCGTTAGCCAATTGGGTTATATGTTTTTGGGATTGGGTGTTGGCGCTTATACCGGTGTTGGTTTTTTAATTCATCTGTATTCAACGGCATAC
>DATAMD010000100.1:0-7919 GCA_036260755.1 Chitinophagaceae bacterium
TGCAATGGCCGATCCCGATAAACAGATGATGGCCGATGCGCAAAAAATTATTTTTAAAGCAGGGAAAAAAGTACCCGTTGAATTTGGCAATGGCAATTACGATTATAAAAATTTATTGAACCGCAATGATATTGATGCCGTAATAATTGCAACACCATGGGAATGGCATATCATTCAGGCTATCGATGCGATGAATGCAGGAAAAACCCCGGGCGTTGAAGTGTGCGGTGCCATTGCATTACAGGATTGCTGGGATATTGTAAACACAAGCGAAAAAACAAAAATCCCCGCCATGATCTTGGAAAATGTTTGCTACCGCCGGGATGTGATGGCGGTATTAAATATGGTTCGCAATGGATTGTTTGGAGAACTGTTGCACTTGCAGGGCGGCTACGAACATGATTTGCGCGGTGTGAAATTTAATGATGGAATTAACCCATATAATTCCGGTGTTGAATTTGGTGCAAAAGGTTTCAGCGAAGCAAAATGGAGAACACAACATTCTGTTGACAGAAACGGCGAATTATATCCAACACATGGCTTAGGCCCTGTGGCAACAATGATCGACATGAACCGAGGAAACCGCTTAACCAAACTCTCTTCGGTTGCAACAAAATCGAGAGGATTGCATAAATATATTGTAGATCATCCAAAAGGCGGAGCTAATCATCCAAACGCAAAAATTAATTTTAAATTAGGCGATATCGTTACCACACAAATTCAAACTGCAAACGGCGAAACAATTGTGTTAACGCACGATACAAATTCTCCGCGTCCTTACAATTTAGGGTTTCGTGTGCAAGGCACCGATGGTATCTGGCAGGATAACCATGCAGGAGAATTTAATGCCGGATTGATTTATTTTGAAGGAAAAAGCAAACCTCATTCATGGGAAAACCCTGAAAATTATATGAAACAATTCGATCATCCATTATGGAAGCGGTTCGAAAAAAATGCTGAAGGTGCTGGCCATGGCGGCATGGATTGGTTTGTTGATAATGCATTTATCGAAAGCATAAAACGCAATGCCGAATTTCCGTTAGATGTGTACGATCTGGCTACATTATATTCCATCACACCATTATCCGAAAAGTCAATTGCAGAAGGCGGTTCGTTGCAAACCATTCCTGATTTTACAAACGGCAAATGGCAAACAAGAAAACCGATTTTTTGTTTAGGACAAAATGATTATTAAAAATAAATTTATGCTTACAGAAACTTTAAAACAATTATTTAAACGCGATCTCGAAAAATTAAAAACAGAAATTGAATCATACCACGATGAAAATAAATTATGGCATGTAGAAAAATCAATTTCTAATTCAGCCGGTAATTTGTGTTTGCATTTGATTGGAAATTTAAATACATACATTGGCGCAGAGTTTGGCAAAACAGGATATGTTAGAGATCGCCCACTTGAATTTTCGGATAAAAATGTTCCGAGAAAAATATTGATTGAAAAAATTGAAGACACTAAAAATGTTGTTCTTTCTTCATTAGATAAAATCAGTGAAGCCCAATTGCAGCAAGACTATCCCGTTATTGTTTTTACCGAAAAAAAGAGTAACGAATATTTCTTAATTCATTTGGCCGCACATTTAAATTATCATTTGGGGCAAATTAATTATCACCGGAGATTGCTTGATACCTTGTAATGAAAAAAAAGCTATGAGCTATCAGCCATGAGCCATGAGCTTTTGCTCGAAGCTCATGGCTCGCTGCTCACAGCCCCGAATGTACAAGTGTGCGACGCAACCGAAGCCCCATCTGTGTTTCAAAAGACCGGTTCATAAAAAATAAAATAATTTACTTTCGTTAAATGAAGCAGGAAATTTTTTTCAAAGACCTTGGTTTGCGTTCGTACAAAGAAGTGTGGGATCTTCAGGAAGTTTTATTGAAACAAAATGTGGAGAAGAAATCGGGTAATAACGAACGTTCCAACACCATCAATCACCTTTTATTTGTTGAGCATCCACCGGTTTATACTTTGGGAAAAAGCGGGCATAAAGAAAATGTTTTGATGAGTGATGAAGAATTACAGCAAAACGAAATAGAATTTTTTCATATTAATCGTGGCGGTGATATTACTTTTCACGGACCGCAACAATTGGTTGGTTATCCAATTTTGGATTTGGATAAATTTAAAACTGATCTTGGTTGGTATTTAAGAAGTTTGGAAGAAGTAATTATTTTAACGATGGCCGGTTTTGGTTTAAAAGGCGAAAGAAGCAAAGGCGAAACCGGTGTTTGGATGGATACAGAAATTAAAGGAAGAGAAAGAAAAATTTGTGCCATGGGAATTAAATGCAGTCGCTGGATAACCATGCACGGCTTTGCTTTGAATGTAAATACCGATCTTGGTTATTTCGATAATATTATTCCATGCGGCATACAAAATAAAAAAGTTACATCGCTTAAAAACGAATTAGGAACTACAGTTGATATGAACGAAGTAAAAGAAAAATTAAAACGCAATTTCGAAATTGTATTTGATGCTGTAATTATTTAAAATTATTTTTTATAGAAACGAATAAAAGAAAAATATCAGCCCGCCCAAGGCAATCAGCATGCTTAACCACCACAATTGTTTTCGCCTCGTTAAAATAGCAATGGCCGAAATGGCAATGGATATTTGAAACAAAGTAACGGCTCTCGATAAAACAATATGTTTTTCTAAATGAAACGCAGAATCGGTCTGCGCTTCTTCGGCTTGCTTTTTAATTTCTTCCTGTTCTTTTTTATATCTTTCTACATCGGCAGGGGCAGCTTTTGAAAAATTAATTTCCAGAGATTTTATTTCGGCCTTAATTCCTTTTGCCTGATAATAAGCCCACTGATCGGAAGATTTAATTTGAGATATCAGTGCTTCGTTTGAATGATGCCCAGCCATCAATCCGGAAATAGCTGCAAAAACAGCCATCAATGCGGTTGATATGGCAACATACATCAGCCATCCGGCTTCTTTTTTTTCTTCTTTCTTAAATTCTTCTTCTACCTTTTCCTGAATGGTTTCGTGCAAATGTTCGGTAGGTATTTCTATTTCTTCCATAGCAAAAAATTTTTTAAATATACAAACTTGAAGCTTTCATGAAAAGATATTTGCCGGCATTTATTACATTGCGTGTTCAGTTAGGATAGAGAATTACCTGCAATAAACAATAAGAAGCATAAACAAACGTTTTAATTAGAATTTAAGCCGAAAAAATAAGGATATACGGCAAAAAACTGGAACTTGTTTAATTTTATTGTGAAATTCTAATAATATGAACCGTTTGTTTTTAAGTTTTTTAATTGTTGTATCGGTGTTTGCAATTGCATGCAGGCATCATAAAAAGATACAAATGCCAATCAAGCCTGTAGAGATTGTGAAGCCCGTTGAAACACCGGATACAAATACTTATGTTCCTTTTACAAAGGACTTATTTAACAGACTGAAAGCTTATAATATTGACGTAAAAAAGGTACAATTTTTTGTAGATCAGCAAATGATATTGAACAGATATATTGATGTGAATAAAGCCGAATTAAAATCGGGTGTTGTAAAATTTGTGAACGGCAGATATACCAACGAAATTGTTATTCCTGCTTTAACACCTTGCGTTATTGATTCGATAGATGTGGATGGTTTTAGAGTAAGCTTTGAAAAAGGAAGCTATAATGTTTTTAAATTTATAAATAACAAATATTCCCCCGACTTTTTTATATTTTCCGGAAGTAACTGGAAAGATGGAACTGCCGAAGTTTATTACGACCGGCAAGTGTATCGTGTAAGCTGCGGAACCTGCTCGAGTGTTTCGGAAGTTAAGCTGATGGTTAAACAAAGTGATATGGATAAAAGCGAAACCAAAACAAAAGTATTAACCGGAAGAAAAGTTGATTTCTAAAAAAAATATTCATTATCATAAAAAAATAATTTTGGTATTAAATAAAAGATCCTGCATCTCGTGCAGGATCTTTTATTTAATCATCTTTTCAAAGATGTTATTGCTTTACTTTAAACTCTACTCTTCTGTTTGCAGCTTTTCCTTTAGCAGTTTTATTATCGCCAACAGGATTAGAATCGCCGTAACCTGTTGCAGTCAGCCTTGCAGCATCTACACCTCTACTTACTAAATATGCTTTAACTACATCGGCTCTTTTTTGAGACAAAATTTTATTTTTATCGGCACTGCCGGTATTATCTGCATAACCATCAACTAAAATATTTAATGAAGGATGTTCAGCTAAAACCTTAGCGCCATTATCCAATTCAGCACTAACAACTTTATTTAACTCGGTGCTTCCTGTTAAGAATCGAACATTTTCTACTTTAAAATTAATATCTTTTAATTCAGGGCATCCATGATTTGCAGCAGATCCTTTTTCGGTAGGGCATTTATCTTCTTCATCATTAATACCATCACCATCGGTATCGGGTACCGGACAACCCTGATAACGGGCTACACCCGGAACAGTAGGGCATTTATCTTCCTCATCATTAATACCATCACCATCGGTATCAGGAATCGGACAGCCCTGATATTTTGCAATTCCTTTTACTGTTGGGCATTTATCATTTTCATCATTTATTCCGTCGCCGTCAGTATCAGGAATGGGGCAACCATCGTATTTTGCAACGCCGGGAACAGTTGGGCATTTATCTTTACTATCTACAATTCCATCACCATCTGTATCTTTTTCAACCAGAGGTGGTGGCGGTGGCGGTAAAGGAGCAAGTTTGGGTTCTTTTTTATCTGTTAACGGAGATGAAAATCCTAACTTATATTGAAAATGATAATTGGTCATTTCAGTAACACGAAGATTATATAAGCATTCTAAATGAATGAAGGTGCCTTCACCTATTGCAAATTGCAAACCGCCGCCAACAGGAACAAAGGCTCCAAAATAAGTACCACCCAACATGGAAACACCTACACCTGTGCTGAGATACGGATCAACAATATAATTATCGGGTAATAATTTTAAGTTTAATCCGGCAGTTGTTTCTAATAAAAATTTATCGCCGCTTGATGTGGATCCATTATAAAAAGGATATGTTAAGAATGATGCATTTAAACTGGCGGTTAAATCAATATAATCGGTAAGCCCCTGATAATATTGCAAGCCCAAACCCGGTTTCATCGTATTAAGTGCGGGCCATTTATTTCTGATTACTAACCCTAAAGAATTATTGCCAAGCAAATCTGCCGAAGTAAAATCCTTTAAGAAAAAATTAATCCCAAGTGATGGCCTTTTTTTTAAGCTCCCGAATGGTACCTGACTAAATGAAGTTACAGCTATTGCTGCAACTATTAAAAATAATAGAACTTTCTTCATAAGTAGTTTTTTTGAGTTCAACAAAAATACAGGGTGATTTTGATTTTATGAAAATTAAGATTTCTTTAATAATTCACATTTTTTAATCATTTTGAGAATTGGGTATTTCTTCCACTTTTACCCTCGTTAATCCTCTGCTGATGAAGCCCAATTCTTTTGCAGCCGATCTGCTTAAATCTATTACTCTGCCTCTTTTGGCCATTTTAATATGCATGCGGTCATTGATTCTTACTTTAATCGATTTATTGTTTCTCAAATTTGTTACCCTAACCCATGTATTCAATGCAAAATGATTACTGGCACCGGAGAATTTGCTGTTTCTGTAAGTTTCACCAGTTGATGTTTTAGTCCCGTCAAGATTTGTACTGTAAAAACTTGCAATGCCAATAACTGTTTTGGGTTTATATAAGTTAGCAGAATCCTTTTGTGCGTTGGCACAAATACTGAACGCCGTTATCAAAATAACACTAATAATCTGCTTCATACCAAACGAATTTGTAATTTGAACCAGCAATCAATCAAAACCATAATGAAAAATAAACAAAGAGTTTGGATAAGCCTAATATTTTATGTTTTTGTTATTACCAATGAATGTATTTCACAGGAAAATAAATTATCGAACAATGCATACAGACTAAATGTGGTAAATGATGTAAATACTTTCAAATCCTTATCAGCATTGGACTCCAACAAAAGCATGATCAATCTTAATGAAAAAATAAAAGGCCTTATTATCGACCTGCGTTATGCTTCTGTAAACAATTTTATGCATCGAAAAATGTATCCGCCAAAAAGCAATATTTGTTTTTTGCGGCTCCCGGTTGTGAACGCATTAATTAAGATTGAAGAATATTTAAAACAAAAAAAGTTGGGATTAAAAATATTTGATGCGTATCGGCCTTATGATGTTACAAAAAAGTTTTGGGAATTAGTTCATGATGAACGTTATGTTGCCAACCCCGCAAAGGGCAGCGGTCATAATCGAGGAATAGCTGTTGATCTTACCATCATCGATCTGCAAACAAAACACGAATTAAATATGGGAACCGGTTTCGATAATTTTTCCGATTCGGCTCATCACAGTTTTACAAATTTTCCTCAACAAATTTTAGACAACCGAAAACTATTAAAACAAACAATGCAGCAATTCGGGTTTATTCCGCTTGAAACCGAATGGTGGCATTACAGTTGGCCACATGCCGAGCAATTCGAAATATTAAATCTCAGTTTTAAAGAATTAAAAAAAATAAATAATTAAATTCCTCCTGCTACTTTTTTAAACTTCTCTGTTTTTTCATCGGCAGTAATATTTTCATGACTGCGAATTTGTATCTGCACATTACTGATCCATTCTTTACAACCTTTCGCGTATAAATGTTCATTCACATCATGAATCACTTTCATCACTTCATCATACTTTCCTTCAATCACAGTTGAAAAAGCACCTACTTCATATTTAATTCCAGATTGTTCAATAATCTCAATCGCGTCGTCCACCCACTCGTAAGGATGTTTATCCTGAACAACCGGAACAACCTGAATAGAAGCATTAATAATAAATGAATGCATATTTTTTTTATTTAGCCGGCTTTTGTTTTTCATGTCATCGCCTGTTGCGTCGCACTCTTCAACGTTCTGCTCAATATTGAACAAGGCGTACAAGTGAGTGACACAACGAAGATGCCCAAAGAACTATTTGCCTGTTTAAAAAATTTTTTTAACCTGCTTAAATTATTATTCAATAATTTATTTTAACTCAATAATTTTTATACTTCTGAAAGAAACATTGTTACCGTGATCCTGCAATAAAATATGACCTTTTTCTGCCATACCAAAGTTTGGCCAATGTTCGTATTTACTTTTAGCAACCAACGCATAAAAATATTGCGAACCCCTTTTGTACTCTAACATCTTCCAACCGTTTAACCAATGTTCAACTGTTCCATCGGGCCTAACAATCAACATTCCTTTATTCCATTCACCAATTTTTTTTCGGGCACGAGGTTCTTTAATTGGTGGAATTAAATCGTACAACGATGCCAATGTTCTGTTGCCAATGCTTCCCAATTTTGCATCGGGATGCAAGGCATCATCCAATATCTGGTATTCCAAACCTATTGCAGAGCCTGTGTTGTGTTCGCTTTCGGTAACAAAATATTTTACGCCGCTGTTGGCACCGGGTGTTAATTTAAAATCGAATTGTAAAATAAATGCACCGTATTCTTTTTCGGTAACAATGTCGCCGCCATTTGCGGCTTCATTTCCCTGCGCACCCAACACACTTAATTCACCATCTTTTATTTCCCAGCCTTTATCAGGAAAATGGTCTTTGTATGCACCACGCCAGCCGTTAGTTGTTTTTCCGTCCCATAACAATTGTACGCCATTATTTTTTTCCTGTTGTGAAATATTGTTCGGCAAAAAATTCACAACAAAAATATTATCCAATACCGATGGCTTTAAATTCTTTGTTTGAATGCGGATATTTTTAAAATAAATTTTCTTGCCTGCATCTTCGGATTTATTAATTTGATGTACCTGCAATGCGATGAAACCCTTTGCTGTCACATCATCCACGAGATTCGCCGCCGGCTTGCCATTTA
>DATAMD010000104.1:0-1850 GCA_036260755.1 Chitinophagaceae bacterium
AAGGACAAAAAAGAACAATAAGAAAACATATACCGCAGAACCACGCGATCCGTAGTTTACGTACCAATAAAAATTGCAGAACAAAAAAGAATAAATAGTAAAGATCCGTTTAGCAAAATCAATCTTTTTATAAACACGGCCTAATACAAATAAAGCCGAAAACAATATAAAAGAAACCAGAAGCACTATAACGTTTGTACCACCAAAGCCTAACGCACTATTCACAAAAACAGATATAAAACAGGATAGAATCGCAAATATTAAATACGAGAATACCAACCTTTCTTCAAAAGAGAACTCATCTTCATAACCAAAAATGCGTGTTAATATTGCGTTTAAAACTTTCATTTACAGTATGGAAATTTCTCCATTAAATTAAGCAAATTTATATATCTAGATAAGCAAAAGATATATTTTTTGCAGATGGTTCATTTTAAGCAATTTAGTTATAAACAAAAATCAAATGCTATGAACGATCAGTCCCTTGAAAAAATACAATTATTGACCGATTTACGGTTTGGCTATTTTAATTCGGACTATTATAATTTTTTAGCTAACGAGCATAAAAAAATCTCAAATTTTGGGCTTAATGATTATCTGGCCATAAGTTCAGACAAGAAATTACGGCAATTGGAAGCTGACAATAGTCTTTTTCCGAACGATTGCCAGCTTCAACCTCCGAATCTTTTGCCGGAAGTGGAAGAAGTGCTCTCCTTGATATTTGAAAGATCGGTTATTCTGGTTCCGGATCAAGTACAAGTTTATAGCGAAATATTTAAAGCGTTTAGTCATAAAACAGACGCATTCATATTCAATCAATACGCACAAACAAAAATTCAGATCGCTGCAGATGTTCTCAGAAAAGACGGACGGGATGTTTTCTGTTTACCTTATAACCGGTTCGATATTCTTGAAGAACAACTCATAAAATTAAAAAGTACACATAAGCATGTTTGGTACCTTACCAGCAGTATTTATTCAACTACCGGGAATGTCATCCACATTGATCTGTTGAAGGACTTGCTTATGCGCTATGACCATCTTCGTGTTTTAATTGATGATTCTCACGGACTGAGCTGGACAGGGAAAAATGGACAGGGATTTGCCTGGAAATTACTTTCAGATTTCCCGAATGTTATTTTTACAGCCTCGTTATGTAAAGGTTTTGGAGCCGCAGGAAGGGTACTTATTCCTAATTATCAAAAAATGCGAGATACTATATCACGCGAAATCTTAAGATGTGGAAGTGTTGGTTTGTTAAATACATATACATTAAACGTTATTAGAATTGCTGCAATGATTCATTTATCTCCTGAAATCTACGTACGACAAATAGAACTCCAGAACAGGATAGCCTACTTTAATGCGCAAGCAGAAAAGCTACAAATACCTTTGGAAAGCCATTCAAACACTCCAATTGGTTTTGTGCATGCCGGTAAACCAGGTTTATGCCAGGAGTTAAGTTCTAACATGCAATGCAAAGGCTTTTATTTGTCTCCCATAACCTATCCTACATTACCAATAAATTCTTCGGGACTAAGAGTGGCCATTAGTCTTTATCATTCAAAAGCAACAATAAAGAAAATGCTATTGGCTTTGAAGACCGAATATGAAAAGTCTCTGAAAAAAAGAGGCCTTAAATTAAGTGATAACCTTATATCGAGTGAAATATAATTTTTCTTAAACTTAAAACTATCAGTTATGAAAACATCAGCAATTGAATCAAAAGTATTAGAAGTTGTTAGCAAAATCTCTGGTCGTAAAGTAAAAAGATTTAACCCGGAAGGTAACCTAAAAAACGAGCTTTGCCTCGACTCTATTCAGGTTGTAGAGCTATTTGCCGCACTTGA
>DATAMD010000109.1:0-1581 GCA_036260755.1 Chitinophagaceae bacterium
AAGGAATTTAAATCTAACCCGCTGTGCCAATAATTTACTGAATGCCAGATGCAGGGTATAATTTTCTTTTAATAATTGAAGAAATGATTGTTTGCTTAGTCTTAGTATTATCGAATCTTCTTCAGCAATACCGTCTGCTGCATAAGGGCCGTCATCAAATAAAGGTAATTCTCCAAAACACTCACCGGGTTCAATAATTGTTTGAATAAATTCTTTTCCATTATCATCAATATTTGCCCACTTAACGCATCCGCTTACTAATTGATAATAAAATAAACATTGGGCACCTTCTTTAAAGATGATTTCGCCGGCATTAACCTTTTTATAGGTTGCTCCCCAGGCAAGCAATGTATCAATATCGATCGTAACCATAGTTGGTATGAAGTTAATAAAATCGGGCGAAAATATTTTCTTATCGATTTGAAAAAAATGATAAGTCTCATCTTTCAATTTCAAAATGCGTAGGGATACGGACTACAGAAAATTTATGTTGGTAATTATTTATTGATATGATTGTACGCATAAAATGTTGCTGCCGTGATGTCTAATCTTGCGTCATCAATCATAAAAAATAAAGCTATGAAAAAAATGTTCGCAATTACCATGTTGATAATTGCATGTTATGCCTGCGGCAATCAAAATGCCTCTACAACAAAAGCGCCCGGTAGCGAAACCGCTACAAACGGAAACCCTGATTATGATCCGCACAGAGGCGAAGGAAAATTTAAAAAAGTTGATATCGCCACAACCATCGACACAAAAATGGTTGAAGCCGGAAATAAAATATATACCGTTAAATGCAGTGCATGCCATAAACTAACCAGCGAAAAATTAGTAGGCCCGGGTTGGAAAGGTGTTACCAAAAAATTAACAGCCGAATGGATCATGAATTTTGTAACCAATACCGATGCCATGCTAAATAAAGATCCCGAAGCTCAGGCACAATTAGAAATTTGTTTGGTGCGCATGCCTAATCAAAATGTAAGTGATGATGATGCAAGAAATATTTATGAATTCATGCGTAATAACGATGCAACAAAATAAATACGCAAAACTTTTTTCATTATTCACAATCAAATAAAACTAACAATATGAAAAGTTTGAAAAACATTGTATCGGGCATAATTGCTGCTACATTGTTATTTGCTATCAATGCCTGCAAACCAAAAAATGCAGCCAATGCCGTAAGTGCCGATGCAGCTGTAAAAACCTATGTTGCACCGGGTAAATATGATGAATTTTACAATTTTGTTTCGGGTGGTTTTAGCGGACAGATGAGCGTTTATGGTTTACCATCGGGCCGCTTACTTCGTGTGATGCCTGTATTTTCGGTTGATCCCGAAAAAGGATATGGCTTCAGCGAAGAAACAAAACCCATGTTAAATACTTCTCATGGATTTATTCCATGGGATGATCTGCATCATGTTCAGCTTTCTAAAACAAATGGCGAATATGATGGCCGTTGGGTTTTTGGAAATGCCAACAATACGCCACGTGTTGCACGTATTGATTTAAAAACTTTCAGAACTGCCGAAATAATCGAATTGCCAAACAGTGCAGGCAATCACTCTTCTCCGTTCA
>DATAMD010000114.1:0-2907 GCA_036260755.1 Chitinophagaceae bacterium
TAGGAATTACCAAAGAAGATATTGGCAAAAAAATTTCGGTTGAAGAGTAGAACAAAAAATGCCGCGAGGCAGTTTTGCGTTATAAAAACGAGTGGGATAATATCACAAAAAAAATGGGTTATTGGGTTGATTTAAATAATCCGTACATCACATTCGAAAATAATTATATCGAAAGTTTATGGTGGATATTAAAACAATTGTACAATAAAGATTTGTTGTACGAAAGTGTAAGCATTCAACCTTATTCGCCGGCAGCAGGAACAGGATTAAGTTCGCACGAATTAAATCAGCCCGGCACTTATAAAGATGTAAAAGATACCAGTGCCGTTGCAATGTTCCGTGCAGTGCAGAATGATAAAAGCCAATTTTTATTTGATTCACTGCTACAAATTGAAGAAGGATTTGACTTAAAAGGAACAAGAAGTAACGATATATATTTCTTAGCATGGACAACAACTCCATGGACATTGCCATCCAATTTAGGATTAACAGTTGGCGAAAAAATAGATTATGTTTTAGTACAAACTTTTAATCCGTACACACGTCTTCCTATAAACGTAATTCTTGCGAAAGAACTTATTGGTAAATATTTTTGGATGCCTTTCCATTCCGATGAGGGAGCGAAGGTTTCCAAATACGGAGATGCATTTGATTCTATACCTGAAGCAGTAAGCGATTCTTTTAAATTAATTGATGGTAAAGTTTCCTTTTGGAAAAAATTAATTGAATTCAAAGGAAAAGATATTGAAGGTTGCAGTTACGAACAATTAATGCCATACGAAGCAAACGCAATTGATAATCCAAATTCATTCAAAATATTATTGGGAGATTTTGTTACCACCGAAGATGGTACCGGTATTGTGCACACCGCTCCTGCTTTTGGTGCCGATGATTACAGGGTTGGAAAAAAATATGATATTGGTATTTTAACGATGGTTGATCGTGAAGGAAAATTTGTAGATGGCATGGGCGAATTCAGCAATCGTTATGTAAAAAATTATAAGGACGAAAAAGATTATGTGGATGTGAATGTTGACATCTGCGTAAAACTTAAAAAAGAAAACCGTGCTTTTAAAGTTGAAAAATACGAGCACAGTTATCCGCATTGCTGGCGTACCGATAAACCCATTTTATATTATCCTTTAGATGCATGGTTTATTAAAACCACTGCATTAAAAGACAGAATGGTTGAGTTGAATAAAACCATTAACTGGAAACCAAAATCAACCGGCGAAGGTCGTTTCGGCAATTGGTTAGAAAATATGGTTGATTGGAATTTAAGCAGAAGCCGTTTTTGGGGAACACCGTTGCCAGTATGGCGTTCAGAGGATGGAACAGAAGAAATTTGTATTGGTTCCATTGCTGAACTAAGAAAAGAAATTGAAAAAGCAGGCGATCTCAATAAATCAGAAATCAGAAATCAGAAATCAGAAATTGATTTACATAAACCATTTGTTGATGAAATTATTTTAGTAAGCGATTCAGGCAAACCCATGAAACGCGTTGCCGATTTAATTGATGTTTGGTTCGATTCTGGTGCAATGCCTTATGCGCAATGGCATTTTCCTTTCGAGAATAAAGAAATTTTTGCAAACAGTTATCCTGCCGATTTTATTTGCGAAGGTGTAGATCAAACACGTGGTTGGTTTTATACTTTACATGCCATTGGCAGTTTAATTAAAGAAAGTGTTGTTGATGAATTAAGCAAAGCAGGTTTGCCTACCGGTAAAATTGATGGCCGTGCCTACAAAACTGTTGTATCGAACGGATTGGTATTGGATAAGAACGGCAACAAGATGAGCAAACGTTTGGGCAATGTTGTTAACCCGTTTGATACCATCGAAAAATATGGTGCCGATGCCACACGCTGGTATCTTATCACCAATGCATCGCCATGGGATAATTTAAAATTCGATCTCGCAGGTATTCAGGAAGTGCAAAGAAAATTCTTTGGAACATTATACAATACATATCAATTTTTTATATTGTATGCAAACGTTGATGGTTTTGCTTTCGAAGAAAAATATATTAATTTAAAAGATCGCCCGGAGATTGATCGCTGGATATTATCATCACTCAACACTTTAATAAAAACAGTAACTGAAGCATTGGATGATTACGAACCAACCATTGCAGGCCGTGCCATAGAAACCTTTGTGGACGAGCATCTCAGCAACTGGTATGTTCGCTTATGCAGAAGAAGATTCTGGAAAGGCGAATATGAAGCCGATAAAATTTCGGCCTATCAAACTTTGTACGAGTGTTTAGAAACCATTGTTAGGTTAATGGCACCCATCTCTCCTTTTTTCAGTGATGCTGTTTTTCAAAATTTAAATGCCATCACCAAAAAATTTAATGCTTCATCCATTCATCATACAAATTTTCCAACGGTAAATGTTGATGCGATTGATATTGATCTGGAAGCAAGAATGCAATTGGCTCAGGAGATTTGTTCGTTGATTTTATCGCTTCGCAAAAAAGTAAATATTAAAGTCCGTCAGCCTTTGCAAAAAGTTTTTATTCCTGCGCTGGATGATAAGATGCACGAACATATTACCGCAATTGAAGACATCATCAAAAGCGAAGTGAATGTAAAAGAAGTTGTGATCCTGAATGCAAACAATGATATTATTAAACGAAAAGCAAAAGCAAACTTTAAAACATTAGGCAAACGTTTAGGCAAACAAATGAAATTAGCTGCCGATCTTATTGCTAAATTAGATGATGAAGCCATTAGTACTGCATTGGAAGGAATGTACACTTTAACCGGTGTTGATTATTCTTTCGATAATGAAGACCCGATTATTATTCATTCCGAAGATATTGAAGTAACGGTTCAGGAAATTCCGGGATTTGAAGTGGCAACAAAAGGCAATTTGACCGTGGCTCTTGATATTACCATCAGCG
>DATAMD010000126.1:0-2513 GCA_036260755.1 Chitinophagaceae bacterium
CAGGAATATCGAAAGATAATTTATTGCTGCGCATGACTGCCGAGCAATGGGATGAAGTGATGGACATTAATTTGAAAAGTGTTTTTAACATGACAAAGCAAGTTATCCGCCCCATGATGAAAGCAAAAAGCGGCAGTATCATTAATATGAGTTCAATCATTGGTATCCGCGGAAACGCAGGCCAATCAAGCTATGCAGCCAGTAAAGCCGGTATTATTGGATTTACAAAATCTGTTGCACACGAATTGGGCAGCCGCAATATCCGTTGCAACGCCATTGCTCCGGGATTTATTGAAACCGATATGACACATTATTTAAAAGAGGGTGCTGCATCGGAAGAGTTTTTGAAAAAAATTCCATTGAGCCGTTTTGGTAAAGCCGATGAAGTTGCCAACACCACTTTATTTTTAGCAAGCGAGCTGAGCAGTTATATCACCGGGCAGGTAATCAGCACTTGCGGTGGTTTAAATATTTAATCGCTCAATTAATCCGTAAATAAATTTTCAGCTGTAAATTAATTTACAGCTTTTTTATTTTTATGAATTCGGTAAAACTATTTTCATAAAAATAATTCCAACAGAGTTTCGGTTATTTTTGTTACATCAAAAAAAATCAGCAGCATGAAACCGTTTGAAAAACTTTTATTCGATAACAAAGAATGGGCTGCAAAACAAGTTGCATCCGATCCTCAGTATTTTAAACGGTTGGTTCAAATTCAATCGCCCGAAGTATTGTGGATCGGTTGCAGTGATAGCCGTGTGCCTGCCGATAAAATTACCGACACACAACCAGGCGAAATTTTTGTACACCGCAACGTGGCCAATTTAGTGGTGCATACTGATCTTAATTTATTAAGCGTTCTTCAATATGCCGTTGAAGTTTTGCATGTAAAACATATTATTGTTTGCGGCCATTACGGCTGCGGCGGTGTTAAAGCTGCACTCACCAACCAGAGTTTAGGATTAATAGATAAATGGTTATGGAATATTAAAAATGTGCACCGGCTTTATCGCGATGAAATAGATAGTATTGAAGATGAACAGCAAAAATTAAATAAGCTGATTGAAATAAATGTAAAAGAACAGGTGATGAATTTAGCCAAAACATCAGTGGTTCAAAAAGCGTGGAAAATCGGTTCCGCACCCGATTTGCACGGATGGGTATATGCTTTGGAAGATGGAATTATCAGAACCATTTTCGATCTGCCTGCAGGTTCGCACATCGACCCGATCTATGAATACGATAATTTGTAAGCAATGTTTTAATTGTGGTTTCTATTTCAATCTTTTAGTTTTATACTTGTTTGATCTGGATGAATGAATTAATTAATGCAATTACTATAACAACATCATTTATTATTTTGAAGTAAATATTATACTTAAAATGTGTAACTAAAATTCTTCTAAATCCTCTATTATTTACCTTTCTAAACGCATATGGGTTGTTTATTAACTTGTTTTCGGCAAACCATATTTCATCTAAAAATTTATTGCAAAATTCTTTAGACACTGCATCGTACCAATCAATCACTTGTTTTAAATCATTCCAAAAATCATCGCCATATTTAATTGTAAATTTTTCCAACCAAATTATTTATTTCGATATTGGCTAATATTTTATTTTAATTGATTCGAAGAATACAATTTTGTTTTTCCTGTTTCAATCTTATTCCGGCGAGTTTCTAAAACATCAATTATTTCTTTTGTTTCGGATGAAATAGAATTATTTGGTGATAGGCTATCCCACAATTTTTCAGCAATTTTTCTTCTTTGTTTTTGAGGAAGTGCTAACAATGTTTCTAAATCAACTGCCATAAACAATATTTTTTTCAAGGTACAAAAAAACCGCAATTAATTATAATTGCGGTTTTATAAAAAAATCAATCAATTATTTTCTCTTTATTACTTTTTCAACAGCATCAATAATAAACGGTGTATCTAAACCGTACTTGGTTAATAATTCGGTAGGTGTTCCGCTTTCACCAAATGTATCGTTGGTGCCAATATATTCGATAGGAACAGGAAAATGTTTTGCTGCAACCTGTGCAATGCTATCGCCTAATCCGCCAATGATATTATGTTCTTCAACTGTAACAGCACATTTTGTCTTGCTGATTGATTTTACAATCGCATCAACATCCAAAGGTTTAATGGTGTGAATATTTATTAATTCAACACTTAATCCTTTATCTTCTAAAATCCTTCCGGCTTCAATAGCTTTCCAAACCATATGTCCGCAGGCAAAGATGGAAATATCGGTTCCTTCACTCATTTTTTGTGCTTTACCAATCACAAAATCACTGCCATCTTCTTTGGTAAAATTGGGCCATTTAGGCCGGCCGAAACGCAGGTATACCGGCCCCTGGTAATCAGCAATGGCTTTGGTAGCAGCTTTGGTTTGATTAAAATCGCAAGGCACAACTACCGTCATACCCGGCAGCATTTTCATCAGTCCAATATCTTCCAGTATCTGGTGAGTAGCACCATCTTCGCCCAGGGTTAAACCTGCATGGG
>DATAMD010000146.1:0-5545 GCA_036260755.1 Chitinophagaceae bacterium
TTCGGCAGTATCGGCAGCACTTAACATTTCAATCAAGAATTTTGCATTGAAAGCAATCTGCAAATCGCCGCCATCGTATAAACAACTCATCCTTTCATTTCCTTCAAAACTAAAATCAACATCCTGTGCAGCCATTTGCAATTCACTGCCGGTAATGCTTAGTGCCACTTGGTTTGTGCTCTTGTTAGAAAAAACGCTAACACGTCGCAATGCATTTTGAAAATCGTTTTTATTTACAACAAGTTTATACGGGTTATCTGTTGGTATTACAACTTTATAATCCGGGAAACGTGCATCAATCAAACGGCAAATCATTTGTACTTCGCCATGACTAACAAATAAATGATTGTTGTTATAGCTGATGCTTAATTCATCTTCATTATCAGGCAATGCATTCTTTAATAAGTTCAAAGGTTTTTTGGGAACGATGAACGAATCGGCTTTTGTCGCTTTTGCATCGGTTCTTTTATAACGAACCAAACGATGTGCATCGGTTGCAACAAACTGAACGCCATCTTTTGCCAATTCAAAAAATACACCGGTCATGGCGGGACGCAGATCATCGTTGCTAACTGCAAACAAAGTTTTATTTATGGCAGTTACCAAACCTGTGCTGCTCATGGTAAATGCAGTGGTATCATCGGCCGATGGTTCTTTCGGAAAATTATCAGGATTTTCGCCCATCACTTTATACTTACCGTTATCGCTGGTAATTTCAACAGCAAAGTTTTTATCAATATTAAATGTGAGTGGCTGATCGGCGATATTTTTTAACGAGTCCAATAAAATTTTTGCAGGAATACAAACTTTTCCGTTGGTCTTGCTTTCAACATCCATTTTAATACGCATTACCGTTTCCAGATCGGTAGCTACGATATTTAATTTTTTATCTTCAATTTCAAATAAAAAATCTTCTAAAATAGGCAACACGGTATTGGCATTAATTACGCCGCTTATTTGTTGCAGATGTTTCAATAACGATGATGATGATACGATGAACTTCATATTTTTCTTCTTTTATAACTGCAACAAACCTACTGTAAAATGTTAATATTCCATACAGATATTTATACAACATCGCCCTAAATAAAAGGATGTGAATGAGATGTGGATTGAGAAAAGAAGCAGCAGGCAGTTATTAGCCGATTGTAAGTAGTTTTGAAAATTAATTATATGTCAATTTTGTTTAAACAGAAACTCACACCGCAACAGGCATTTCAAAAAGCAAAACATTTCTGTTCATATCAGGAAAGAAGTCATTACGAAACCTCTGAAAAGCTGTATAGTTTTGGATTGCGTAAGGCAGAGGTAGAACCGCTTATATCGCAATTAATTGAAGAAGGTTATTTGAACGAAGAACGTTTTGCAACATTATTTACCGGCGGAAAATTCCGGATTAAAAAATGGGGGAGAGTAAAAATTCAACACGAATTAAAACAAAAACGTGTAAGCAGTTATAGTATTAAAAAAGCGATGAAGAAAATTGATGAAGATGAATATTTTGCTGTACTGCAAAAATTGGTTAATCAAAAATGGAAAAGTTTAAAAGGCGAACAATATTTAAACCGCATGGCCAAAACAACGCAGTTTTTATTGCAACGCGGATTTGAATCGGAATTGATAAGTAAAGCTATTGCTGTTATTCGACAAAAAGAAAATAACACAACAAAATAGAAATTCAATCACATCAATAATCGTAGTACATTAGTATCATGTCAATAACATTCACGCTCATCCAAACAAAATTGCATTGGGAAGTAAAACTTGCCAACCTGATGATGCTGGAAGAAAAAATAAATTCCATTCAGCAAAAAACAGAAGTGGTTATTTTGCCCGAAATGTTCAGCACAGGATTTAGCATGCAACCAGAAGAATTTGCCGAAACGATGGATGGCACTACAATTGCGTGGATGAAGAAAATTGCGGCAAATAAAAAAATTATTCTTACCGGAAGTTTGATCATCGAAGAAAATAAAAAATATTTTAATAGATTGATATGGATGTTGCCCAACGGAACTTGCGGTTATTATGATAAACGACATTGTTTTGCTTATGCCGGTGAACATGAACATTACACACCCGGAAATAAAAGATTGATTGCGCAGGTAAAAGGCTGGAAAATTAATTTGCAGATTTGTTACGATCTGCGTTTCCCGGTTTGGGCTCGGCAATCATCTGATGTAAAAGATAATGCCGAATATGATGTGCTGCTTTATGTTGCCAACTGGCCCGAACGCCGCAACCATGCATGGAAAACTCTATTAACTGCACGTGCCATCGAAAACCAATGTTATGTTATTGGTGTGAACCGTGTTGGAAATGATGGCAGCGAAATTTATCACAGCGGCGATAGTATGGTTATTGATCCGTTGGGAGAAATAATCTATCACAAAGCACACGATGAAGATATTTTTACCATCACTTTAGAAAAAGAAAAACTGCAAGAAGTGAGAAATAAATTTCCTTTCCTGAAAGATGCAGATGAATTTAGAATTATTAATGATGGGTTATGAGCGGTAAAATAATTTATTCGGCCGATAAAATTTTTACAGGAACAAAATGGTTAATCAATCATTCAATAATTGTTGAAGCTGAAATAATAGTTGATATCATACCTTCCTCACAAATAAACCAATCAACAAATAAATTAATCAATTGCAAAACACTTGTTCCGTCATTTATCGATATTCAAATTTATGGCGCTCACGGAAAGTTATTAGCCGTACAACCCAATGCCGATGCGCTTTTCAGCTTATACGATTATTGCAGTCACGGCGGTGCTTTACATTTTATGCCAACTGTTGCCACCAACAGCTACGATGTTTTTTATAAATGTATTGATGCAGTAAAAGATTATTGGCAACAAGGCGGCAAAGGTTGTTTGGGTTTGCATATTGAAGGCCCGTGGATCAATAAAATAAAACGCGGCGCACATATTGAATCGTTCATCCATTCACCAAGCATTGATGAAGTAAAAAAATTATTGGACTACGGAAAAGATGTAATTAAAATTATTACGCTAGCACCCGAAGTTTGCAGCGATGAAGTAATTAAATTAATTCAATCACGAAACATTATTATTTCTGCCGGACATAGCAATGCAACTTACCGGCAAGCAACAAATGCTTTTAATAACGGAATAAAAACTGCAACACATTTATATAATGCCATGAGTCCGTTGCAACATCGTGAACCCGGAATGGTGGGCGCAATTTTTAATCACGAAAAAGTTATGTGCAGCATTGTTCCGGATGGTTATCATGTTGATTTTTCTGCCATACAAATTGCAAAAAAAATAATGCAGGAAAGATTGTTTGTAATTACCGATGCGGTTACCGAAACCACCGAAGGTTTTTATCCGCATCATCTTGCTGGCGATAAATACGAAAGTAACGGCATACTCAGCGGCTCTGCATTAACTATGATGAAAGCAGTAAAAAATTTAGTGCAGCATTGCAATATTGAAACCGCTGAAGCATTGCGCATGTGCAGCCTGTATCCTGCGCAGGTATTGAGTTTGAAAGATTTAGGAAAAATTGAAAAAGGATATAAAGGAAGTTTTGTTGATATAGATTTAAATATAGAAAATATTGTATAACTTACAGAAACTATTGGACAGTTTTATGAAATATAAATTTAACTTTCTTCTAATAATAATTTTTTGTTTGCCTTGTAGTTGTTTAGCTCAGCTATTTAGTGTAATTGATTTTAAAGAAATCAAAAAAAATGAAACGCCTAAAGAGTATCGCGCAATATTAATTGTAGGATCTGGGGTAACCGAAAATAGATTTTTATTTGATGAGATAGTAGAACCGTTATCAAAAAAAATTTCGAAAAAAGCAATAACAACTGAAATTCTTTTTATGCCTACATCCGAAAATGACGAAAATAATAATACAGAAATATTAAACCAACAACTTCTTAAGAAAGAGTATGACGCGGTATTTTTTATTATGCCTAACAGAACATCTATTACAACTATTCATGAATATTCTTTACAAGTTTCCCCTCCAGTCGTATCAAGAATTAATTCTCATAGTCGCGGAAACTCAACTCTTAATTTTAGAATATTCGATATAAAAAATTTGCGTGATGAAGTTTGGATGGCAACGATGAACATCAATGTAGAGTTAGCAAGTAGAAATGCATATCGGCGTATTTCTAATATTATAATTGAGAGCCTTGTAAATAATCATTTGTGCAAAAGATAAAACAACATATGCACATATTTGAATGATTATAATGAGGCTATTCAATTTTACAACAAACAATTATTTTTCGATTTAATTGAAGACACTATTTCAATTATAAACTTGTTGTTCGAATTTATTGTTGGTCGGCAAAAATTCGAACAAATCCTCGTAGCTAATAGCTTATAGATTTCCTCAGTTGAAGTGTGCGACGCAACTTAAGCTGCACAAATATCTGTAGCCGGTAACAAAAAATTATTTATTAAACGCATTCCATCCCTGTGCAGTAATATCAAAAGTATTGCCGCCCTTGGTTAAAAGCTTTGTTCCTTCTTCTAACTCAGTCATATAACCAACAACAGAAATTTCTTCATTCAAAGTAATCTTATCATAATCGGTTTGCTTCAAAGTAAAAATTAATTCATAATCTTCACCACCATTTAATGCGCAAACCGTTGGGTCTAATCCAAATTTAAATGCCGCCTTTCTTGCCAGATCGTGAACAGGAATTTTTTCTTCATAAATCCTGCAACCCAGATTACTTTGTTTGCAGAGATGCAACACTTCGCTGCTTAACCCATCGCTGATGTCCATCATTGCTGTTGGCATAATTTCATTCTTCTCAAAAAATTCAATGATATCTTTTCTTGCTTCAGGTTTTAATAATCGTCCAACAATATAATCTTCGCCTTCAAGATCGGGTTGCACTTTTGGATTTTCTAAAAATATTTTTTTCTCACGTTCCATCAAAGTCAGGCCCAGAAAGGCTGCGCCGAGATCGCCACTCACACAAATCAAATCGCCGTTTTGTGCGGTGCTGCGTTTTACAAATTTATCGGGTGTTACTTCGCCAATGCAGGTAACAGAAATAATAAATCCTTTATCGGATGAAGAAGTATCTCCGCCAACCAGATCAACGCCATATTTTTCGCAGGCAATAAAAACACCTTCATAAAATTCGTCCAATGCTTCCACGCTGAAGCGGTTACTGAATGCAATGCTGATGGTTATTTGTGTTGGCGTGGCATTCATGGCATACACATCGCTCACATTAACCACCACAGCTTTGTAGCCTAAATGTTTTAAAGGCGTGTACATCAGATCGAAATGAATTCCTTCAACCAGCAAATCTGTTGTAACAATTGTTTGTTTGCCGAAATGATCGATCACGGCAGCATCATCGCCCACACCAACAATAGTTGATACATTTTGAATCTCAAAATTTTTTGTAAGATGATCGATTAAACCAAATTCACCAAGTGTTGATATTTCTGTACGAGAATTATTTTCCATTTAAGATATACGAATTAAGATTACTGTTTTGTTTGCGAAATAAATATTTTAAACTGCTCCAC
>DATAMD010000148.1:0-1768 GCA_036260755.1 Chitinophagaceae bacterium
GTATGCACATAAAAGGAACACCGCAAAACATGCAAACAAATCCTGTTTATAAAAATGTAACCAAAGAAATTTTTGATATCGAAGTAGTTGATATTACTGCTGCACCTGCACCAACAGCTCCAAGAATGCCACAGATGCCGCAACATCCTTAAAATATTTTCTAAAAAACAGTTATAAAAAAGTTCTGCTTCATTTATAAAGCAGAACTTTTTTATTTCTGATAAGTGTTGGTAATTTTAATTGTTTCAGCAGCTTCTTTAACATCATGCACTCGCAAAACATTTGCACCATTTAATAAACCTATGGTGTTTAAAACGGTGGTGCCGTTTAAAGCTTCTTCGGCCGAAATATTTAAAGTTTTATAGATCATCGATTTGCGGGAAATACCCAGCAGCAAAGGTTTTTGAAGCGATTTGAAAATATTTAATTCTTTCAGTAAAATAAAATTATGTTCGATGGTTTTGCCAAAACCAAAACCCGGATCGAGAATAATATCTTTTATTCCGGCCAATTTGCATGCCTCCATTCTTTCAATAAAAAAATCAAAAATTTCTTTGGTTACATTTTTATAAACAGGATTTGTTTGCATGTTTTGCGGTGTTCCTTTTATGTGCATACAAACAAACGGAACTTTTAATTTAGCAACGGCAGCTAACATTTCGGCATCCATTAACCCGCCGCTGATATCGTTTACAATGGCTGCACCTGCATCAACAGCATGCTTTGCAACGGCTGCATGATAGGTATCGATTGAAATAAATGTTTGCGGGAATTTTTTATTGATGGCTTCAATTACCGGGATAACTCTTTGCAATTCTTCGTCAACCGAAATTTTTTTACTGCCGGGGCGTGTACTTTGTCCGCCAATATCCAAAATCGTTGCACCATCGCCCAGCATTTGGCCGGCTGTTTGCAAAGCCGCATCAACAGTAGCTTTGCGGCTGCCGCTGTAAAACGAATCGGGGGTTGCATTAATAATTCCCATTACAATGGGCGAATCAATTATTAATAATCTTCCTTTGCAGTTGAGTGTAAACATTGTGCGGTTTGAATTATCTTGCAATGCAGTCAAAGGTAATCAGATTGCCGAATTAATTTCAGAACGTTGAAGAGTGCGACGCAACAAAAGTTTAATAGTAATTCTAAAGCTTGTACCAAAAAAATATGGCGAATACAAATAAACAATATGATGATGCGGTAAAGACCTGCGAAGATATTTTTATAAAAAAAACAAAAGATTACGGAACAGCATGGCGTGTGTTGCGTACCATTTCGGTGGTGGATCAGATTTTTATTAAAGCCTTGCGCATAAGAACGATTCAGGGTTTAAAGACACAAAAAGTTGGCGATGATATTGAATCGGAATTTAAAGGAATTATTAATTATGCCGTGATTGGATTAATTCAGTTGGAATTGCAGAACCCGCAGGTGGAAGATATTGCGGTTGAAAAAGTGAATAAGTTATACGATAATTATATTGCGTTTGCAAAAAATACCATGATGGATAAAAATCACGATTATGGTGAAGCATGGCGTGATATGAGTCAGGAAAGTTTTGCTGATTTAATTTTGATGAAGCTGATGCGCATTAAACAAATTTTAGCGAACGATGGTAAAACGATTATTAGCGAAGGTATTGATGCCAACTATGTTGATATTTTAAACTATTCGGTTTTTGCTTTGATATTGATTGCCGAAGGAAAACATTGAGGATGTAAGATGTATGATGTAAAATGTGTGATAAAAATTTTAAATGTTGAATATGAAA
>DATAMD010000157.1:0-1911 GCA_036260755.1 Chitinophagaceae bacterium
GTGCATTTGCCAACAAAGTAAAACAAGCAAATACAAGAACAAGCTTTAGTTTCATAAAATAATTTTATTGTAAACAAAGTTAGTATAACAAAATGCTCACCGAATAACTAAAATATTATGGCAGCTTTATTTAGTGTAAAAGGCAATTTGGTTGATGTTTGGAAAAAAGAAATTTATCCTGCCGAAATAATTGTTGAACATGGAAAAATAAAAAATATTAGTCCATTGTCCATGGTCGATAGTCCATTGTCAAACTACATTCTTCCGGGTTTTGTTGACAGCCATGTTCATGTTGAAAGCAGCATGTTGGTGCCAAGTGAATTTGCAAAATTAGCTGTTGTACATGGCAGCGTTGGCAGTGTGAACGATCCGCACGAAATAGCCAATGTACGCGGATTAGAAGGCGTTGAGTTTATGATTGAGAACGGGAAAAAAGTAAATTTTAAATTTAATTTTGGTGCTCCAAGTTGTGTGCCTGCAACTATTTTTGAAACAGCAGGCGCTGCATTAAACAGCGATGCCGTAAAAAAATTGCTGAAGAAAGATGAGATAAAATATTTGAGTGAGATGATGAATTTTCCCGGTGTTTTATCTGGTGATGATGAAGTGATGAAAAAAATAAAATATGCACACGAATTAAATAAACCTGTTGATGGGCATGCGCCTGGATTGCGCGGCGAGGATGCAAAAAAATACGTCAATTCTGGAATTTCTACCGATCACGAATGTTTTACCGAAGCCGAAGCATTGGATAAATTAAAATTCGGCATGAAGATTTTAATTCGTGAAGGAAGTGCCGCAAAAAATTTTGAAGCATTAATTAATTTAATGCACGAGCATTTTGAGAACATGATGTTTTGCAGCGATGATAAACATCCTGATAGTTTGGCCGTTGGTCACATCAACCAACTCTGTGCAAGAGCTGTTGCAAAAGGAATTGATATTTTTAAAATTTTGCAAGCCGCTTGTATTAACCCTGTGCTGCATTATAAATTAGACATTGGCTTGTTGAGAGAAGGCGATGATGCAGATTTTATTGTTGCCGAAGACCTCATCAACTTCAACATAAAAAAAACTTTTATTAACGGCGAGCTGGTTGCAGAAGATGGAAAATCTTTTATTAAATCTGTTGCTGTAACACACATCAATAATTTTAATTGCGATGAAATTTCAATTGAACAAATAAAATTTTCTTTAAAACGCTGGGGCAATGCCGAAGAAGAAAATATTGAACAGGTAAATGTTATTGAAGCATTGGAAGGACAACTCATCACCAATAAATTAATTTATCCGTTATCGGATTTTGATGTTGTGGATGAAAATATTTTTTCCAACACCGATAAAGACTTGCTGAAGATGGTGGTGGTAAACCGTTATTTCAATGCGCCCATCGCCAAAACATTTATTAAAAACTTTGGATTAAAAGAAGGAGCCATCGCCTCATCGGTTGCACACGATAGCCATAATATTGTTGCTGTTGGTGTTGATGATGCAAGTTTAGCAAGAGCTATCAATCTGGTAATTCAACAAAAAGGCGGCGTTAGTGCAGTTAGTATTAATAACGAAAAAATTTTAGGATTACCGGTTGCCGGATTAATGAGCGCCGATGATGGTTATAAAGTAGCAGATGCTTACACCGCCATCGACAACATGGTGAAACATGAGCTGAAAAGCACACTGGCTGCACCTTTCATGACATTAAGTTTTATGGCATTATTAGTAATTCCGCATTTAAAATTAAGCGATATGGGATTATTTGACGGCGATAAATTTGAATTTGTAAAATAATCATGCAAAACAAATTAATTATTAAAGGCAAAATTATTGACGAACATTCACGTTGCAAACATTATCACTCTCCGTTGGATATTATTGCCGTCAAAATAAAATGCTGCAACCAATATTATTGCT
>DATAMD010000181.1:0-5549 GCA_036260755.1 Chitinophagaceae bacterium
TGTCAATAAAAATTCTGTGTTTTATCATGTATAGCAAGCATTTCAGCCGATTTGTGCTATCAAAAAATAATGTTGCTACTTTAATGGTTTATTAAAGTAGCAACACGAAAATAAAAAGCAGCTTGAAGATTTTTTTTGAAATTTTTCGGAAAATTATTTTAATGCATTGTACAACACTTCAACAGTATGCAATGCTTTTTTTCCGGTACCGTCTTTTATTTGATGACGGCAACTGGTGCCCGGCGCTGCAATAATTGTTTGGGCAGATTGTTTGCGGACTGTTGGCAATAAAACCAATTCTGCAATCTGCATCGACAAATCGTAATGTTCTTTTTCGTAACCAAAAGAACCGGCCATGCCGCAACAACCTGATGGAATTGTTTGTACCGAATAATTTTGCGGCAGCGATAATATTTTTACAGAGGCTGCAATATTGGAAACAGATTTTTGCTGACAATGTCCATGCAATTGTATTTCTCTTTTTTCCTGCGTGAATTGGTCTTGTATGATATTCCCTTTTTCAATTTCGGCAGCAATAAATTCATCAATAAAAAAAACATTTTTAGCTAATTGTTTTGCAGCTTCAACATTGGCATCAAATGCAAGATCGGGATATTCGTCTCTGAAACTTAAAATAGCCGAAGGTTCAATACCAATCAACGGTGTTTGTTCAGAAATAATTCCGCTTAATAATTCAATATTTTTATTCGCAATTTTTTGCGCATTATGAATCAAACCTTTCGAAAGCCAAGCCCTGCCGCTTTCTTCGTGGGTTGGAATAATTACTTCGTATCCTAATTTTTCTAATAATTTAATGGCAGTGATGCCAATATGCGCATCATTGTAATTCGTAAACTCATCACAAAACAAATACACTTTTTGCTTGCCTGTGGTCTGTGGTCTGTAGTCTGTGGCCTTACCATCATACCATTTTTGTAAAGTTGTTTTTGAGATGGTTGGCATAGAACGTTTCACTGCAAAACCAACGGCTCGCTTTATGATGCTGCTTGTAAAATTATTTGTCATGAAAAAATTATAGACCGATGGCATCATCGATCCCAATTTCGCACTTGCCGAAAAATTAGCGATCATTCTTGAACGGAACGGAACGCCGTTCACATCATAATAT
This sequence comes from Chitinophagaceae bacterium, assembly GCA_036260755.1. Taxonomy (GTDB): domain Bacteria; phylum Bacteroidota; class Bacteroidia; order Chitinophagales; family Chitinophagaceae; genus CAIQDX01. The sequence continues at coordinate 1,130 of DATAMD010000181.1, forward strand.
TGCTGCAAGAATTCGGCTTTTAATTTTGCCATATCAACATTGCTCGGGCATTCACTTTTACAAGCTTTACAACTTAAACATAAATCCATCACTTCATAAATTTCTTTATGATCGAAACGATTTATTTTATTTGAATTGGTTAAAAATTCGCGTAAAATATTTGCCCTTGCCCTTGTAGAATCTTTTTCATTTTTTGTTGCCATGAACGAAGGACACATGGTGCCGCCCGATAAATGTGTTTTTCTGCAATCGCCGCTGCCATTGCATTGCTCGGCATGCTGCAGAATATTTTGCTGATGAAAACGAAAAATAGTTTTAAACTCGGGAGTAAATTGCCCCGGTGTGTAACGCAGCATCGTGTTCATTGGCGGCGTATCCACAATTTTATTGGGATTGAAAATATTATTTGGATCCCAACTGCGTTTTATTTCCTGCAATAATTTATAATTTTTTTCTCCCACCATCTGCCTGATGAATTCGCCGCGCAATCTGCCATCGCCATGTTCGCCGCTTAATGAGCCATGATATTTTTTTACAAGTGTTGCTACTTCTTCAGCAATCATTCGAAATAATTGATTGCCTTCTTTTGTTTTTAAATTGATGATGGGGCGTAAATGAATTTCGCCGGAACCTGCATGTGCGTAGTGAACAGAATACAATCCATGTTTCTTTAATATTTCGTTGAAGTCGCGAATGTAGGCAGGTAAATCATTTACATCAACCGCAGTATCTTCAATAACAGCAACGGCTTTTTCATCGCCGGGAAGATTGCCGAGTAAACCCAATCCTGCTTTGCGAAGTGTCCATATTTTTTTTGTATCAGCACCAAACAAAACAGGAAAATGATAACCCAGATTTGCGGCACGCATTTCTTTTTCTACTTCGTCAGTAATCGCCAAAATTTCTTCACGGGTTTCTTTCGAAAATTCAAGCACTAAAATTGCACCTGGATCGCCCTGAACAAAAAACCTGTTTTTATTTTGTTCGATATTATTTTTTGTGCATTCCAAAATATAATGATCGATCAACTCGCTTGCAGTGGGATGGTATTTTAATCCAATTAAATTAGCATGCAACGATTCATCGATCGAATTAAAATGCACACACAGCAATCCAATTTCTTTTGGCGGAAGCGGAACAACATTTAATTTTATTTCGGTGATGAAAGCCAATGTTCCTTCAGAACCTGCAATCAGTTTACAAAAATTAAAATCTTCGGTTCCTGCGGTGAAGGGAGCTGTATCAACTAACAAATCAACCGCATAACCGGTGTTTCTTCTTTCAACAGATTTTTTAGGAAACTCTTTTCTTATCTCAATCTGATTATCGTAATTACTTAAAATGCTGCGAACATTTTTGTAAATATTTCCTTCCAGATTATTCAGTTCGCATTTGGTATGAAACTCATCAATCGATAAAGAATTAAATGTTGCTTCACTTCCATCGCTTAATAAAGTTTTTACTTCAAGCAAATGTTCTCTGGTACTTCTGTAAATAACCGAATTAGAGCCGCATGAATTATTGCCAACCATACCGCCGATCATGGCACGGTTTGCTGTAGATGTTTCGGGGCCAAAAAATAAACCATGCAGTTTTAAAAATAAATTCAGTTCATCACGTATCACACCGGGTTGTACACGAACCCAATGTTCATCTTTATTTAATTCAATAATTTTTGTGAAATTTTTCGAAACATCCACAATAATTCCACTGCCAACTACCTGGCCTGCCAGCGAAGTGCCTGCAGTTCTTGGGATGAGTGATGTATTTTCTGCATTTGCAAAAGCAATCAGTTTTTTTAAATCATCATTTGTTTTTGGAATAGCAACAGCCAAAGGCATTTCGCGGTAAGCCGAAGCATCAGTGGCATACAGTGTTCGCATAGTTGTATCGAAATATAGATCGCCTACTAATTGTTGTGCTAATTGCTGCAGCTTCAGATTCATTGTATATTATTAAAAATTTACTATTCGATTCCGGCAAAAATAATCTTTTCAGTTAAATAGGCGGCCTTCGTGGTAATGCTGATATTCATCAACCCAATCTCTGATGGAAATCATATTCTATTTCTGCTATTTGTTATAGCTTGCATAAGCAAAAAAAGCTTTTAAAATGAAAAGGCAAAATTTGATAAACACAATAAAGTTTACGGCTGCTTTTCTTTTTCTGCAATTCGTATTTATTGCTTCAAATGCACAGGCAAAATATTCGGGGAAAAACGATTTTAACCTTTTGGTTAGTGGCACTTCTACTTTACATGATTGGGATATGAAAGCTGCGATGGGTGAATGCAAAGCAATGATCACAGCAAATGATTCGGGGCAAATTACCAAGATATCCGATCTGACTTTTGTTGCACCTGCCGAAGGATTAAAAAGCGGTCATGAAGGAATGGACATCAACGCATACAAAGCTTTAAAGACAGATAAATTCAAGAACATTACATTTGTTCTTACTGCAGCAAAAGTAAATACCAACAGAACAATTAACGGCATAGGCAAACTTACCATTGCCGGAGTTACACACGATGCAGAATTAATAGTAACATATAAACTAAATCACGATAAAAGTTTTTCTTTCAGCGGAAATAAGAAAATAAACTTATTTTATTATAACATGCAACCTTCCGTTTTTATGGGCGGTTTATTTAAAATTGGCGACGAGATTAATGTAAAATTTGATCTGACACTTTTTAAAACCAATTAAGCAAAGAAGTTTTTTTGAGCAGGTTAATTTTCATGGTGTAAGCAGCCGGAGTAATTATTCCGACTGCTTTTTATTATCATGAATTATATTTAATTTCTTTAAAATTATTTCATCACTTCTGTTATTACTTTTCCAACACAGCCGCTTGGCATCTGAATATGCAATAATGCTGCAACAGTTGCAGAAATATCGGTCATATAAGTTTCACGATTCAGGCTTCCGTGTTTAATTCCCCAACCATAAAATAACAATGGGATGTGCGAATCGTAATTATACCATGCACCATGTGTCATGCCGGTTTTACTTCCATCTATTACTCCCGATTTCATAATAATTTGAAAATCCCCGCTTCTTACCGGATTATATCCGTTGTTCAGCATTTCCCTGATTTTTAAAGGCAGTGCTGCTGAGTTTAAATTTTTAAAATCTACAACCTGCAATACCATATCTTTTTTAAGTAAATATTGAAAGAGCATTTTTTTTACTTTCTCTTCATCAAGATTAATTGTTTGTCCTGCAACTTTTTTAATGTATTCAATTTCATCATGATTAATGGAAACATTGTAATCGTTTACTGAGCTGATTAAATCGCCGATACTAAATTCTTTTTCAAAAATGCTGTTAAGTTCATTTTTAATTTGAGTATCCTCCCATCTGCCTGCAGGTATTTTATTTTTTTGAAGAAATTCGGGAATATTAGCGCCTGCATGATCTGCTGTAAGAAAAATTGTGTATTGATCTTTACCAATTGTTTGATCTAAATAATCTAACAGATTTTTAATTGTATTATCTAATCTTAAATAATTATCAAGCATTTCCCAAGAGTTAGGGCCAAAAGCATGTCCAATATAATCGGGTGATGAAAAACTAACCGCTAAGAAATCTGTTGCTTCCTGCTTTCCTAAATTTTCGTTCTCAATAATTTTTTTAGCCGCTTCAATTAATAGATCGTTACCAAAAGGCGTTACACTTATTTTGCTGTAATCAACTCCTTTAAATTGCTGTAAATTATAAGGAAAACCTAAAGAAGCAACACCAAAAGGTTTAGCTTCATAAAGGTTTTTATCAACATCACAATATTTTTCATAAACAGATGTTGTATCTAATAAATTCCAGTTTTGAGTGTAAAATGAATCAACTAATTTTCTGGCATTAAAATCCTGCATCCAATTTGGCAATTCATTCATATAATAATTACTGGTAATAAAATTACCGGTTAATGCATCGTACCAATAAGCTGCATTGGCCGAATGGCCGGCAGGCAAAATGGCACCTCTGTCTTTAATTGAAAGCCCAACAACTTTACTCTGAAAGTTAGAAGCTAATCTTAATTCATCGGTTAATGTAGTTGTTAAAAGGTTTTTCGGGCTCATTTTCCCTTGATCTGTTGCACTGCCAACTGTTTTTACCGAGTCGTCCTGCACACAATACATTCCCTTTTTTAAATTGCTATCCCACCAATTATTTCCAGTTATACCATTTATTGCAGGAACACTGCCTGTGTAAACCGATGCGTGGCCACAACCTGTAACGGTGGGCAAATAAGGAACAAAAGTGTTATCACAGGTAAAGCCTTCGCCCATTAATCTTTTAAATCCACCATTGGTTTTATACAAATCGTAAAAAAGATAGAGATAATCCCAGCGCATTTGATCTACCACAATTCCCACCACCAATTTTGGCCGTTGAATGTTGTTTGCTGATGGGCTCTTTT
>DATAMD010000192.1:0-4530 GCA_036260755.1 Chitinophagaceae bacterium
CTGGAGAGATGAAATTAAAGTGCTGGAAAAATATTTGACGGGATTAGATCATAAAAAACTGCCGTTGGGTGCAGGTGCTGAAGTAGAACATTTTCAAAATCAATTTATACGTAACCGTGATGTGGTGCATGATATGAGGCATGAAGTTGCCAATCACGAAAATTTATTAAAAGAGATAGAGCTGGAACACAGTAATGAAGAATTTCAGGAAAAATTGTTAGATGTTCATTCCGAGCTTCGTGAAAAAATAAATACCGGGCGAAAAATATATTACGAATTAAAAGGTGAGTTTAGAAATTGGCTTGCAGAGCGGCTCTAAAAATTATTTCCTATAAAAACCTCTGGCATCTGTTTATTATTAAATGGATGCTTTTTTTATGATGTCTTTGAAGCTTCTTCAACAATTTCATCAAAATAAATGCTGCTGTGGCTTTCATCAAAAACACATTTGCCTTCTTTTATAACAAGTATTTGCGGTGATTGATGTGCAACATTAAAATCTTCGCTTATTTTATTCGAAATGTTCCGGTGGGCAATCAGATCAAGAAAATAAAAATCAATATTAGCAGGCGATTCGTTTTTTTCTAATCTGCTTAATGCCATGCTGCTGATGGAACAACGGGTACTGTGCTTAAAAATTACCTGAGGTGTTGTAAAAGATTTTTGTTTGATGAGTTCTAATTCATCAATAGAATTTAATTCAATCCAATTCATTTTTAATTAATATTAATCCGAGGCAAATAACTAACTACTGTTTAAAATAATTTTTATTGGTAGTTGGGCAACCTTTGTTGCTATGGCTTGCTGTGCAAGATGTAATCAGTGCGGCGACAAATAAAAAACACACCGAGAGTACAAAAATTTTTTTCATTGTTTTTAATGTTGACATTAGTGTATTTTGCATTATTGTTTTTCAAAGATAAGGTTTCAGTCCAAAATGATGCTTTAGACACGGTTAAATTGCAAAACTTTTGCATTTACAAAGTATTGTCTTGACACTCACCATTTTAAATAGTTTTATGAAAATACATTTTATATCGATAGGCGGCAGTGTGATGCATCAATTGGCTATTGCCTTGCATAAAAAAGGATATGAAGTTATCGGAACAGATGACGAAATTTTTGAACCTGCAAAATCAAATTTATTCAATGAAGGATTACTTCCTTCTGTTATCGGATGGCGGCCCGAATTAATTACAAACGATATTGATGCCGTTATTCTGGGAATGCACGCAAAGGCCGATAACCCGGAAATGCTGAAAGCAAAAGAATTGGGATTGAATATTTATTCTTTCCCCGAATACATTTATCAGGAAAGTAAAAATAAAACAAGAATTGTTGTGGGTGGCAGTCATGGTAAAACCACCACCACAAGTATGATTATGCACGTGTTGAAAAATGCAAATAAAAATTTTGATTATTTGGTAGGCGCAAGATTAGATGGATTTGATCAATCAGTAAATATTACAAATGCACCTGTTATTATTTGCGAAGGCGATGAATATCCGGCAAGTGCCATTGAAAAAAAACCTAAGTTTCATTTTTTATTTCCGCATATTGCCATACTTACAGGCATTGCATGGGATCATATCAATGTATTCCCCACATTCGATTTTTATTTAGAACAGTTTATCATCTTCATAAATAAAATTGAGAAAGAAGGCATACTGATTTATAACGAAACTGATGAGGTATTAAAAGAACTCGTTGAAAAAAATAAACGAAATGATATTCGTTATCAACCGTATCAAATCCCAATGCATACAATTGAAAATGGAAAAACAACAGTTACTATCAATAAAGTAACCGGCGCATTGAAAGTTTTTGGCAATCATAATTTATTGAATTTATATGCCGCATATTATGCCTGCAAAGAATTAAAAATTAGCGATGAAGAATTTATAAAAGCAATTGCATCATTTACCGGCGCAGCCAAACGATTAGAATTAATTGGCAGCAATGCATCAACAAATGTTTATCGCGATTTTGCACATGCACCGAGTAAAGTAAAAGCCACGATAGATGCGGTTAAACAACAATACCCCGATAGAAAATTAATCGGCATTTTAGAATTGCATACTTACAGCAGCTTGAATGAAAATTTTATGAGCGAATATAACGGCGCAATGCATAAAGCCGATGTTGCTGTTGTGTTTTATTCGAAACATGCATTGGAATTAAAACGAATGCCCGAATTGCCGAAAGAAAAAGTTGCAGCAGGTTTTGCCAAAGAAAATTTAATTGTATTGAATGATAAAAATGAATTATGGGATTGGCTGCAGCAACAAAATTATTCGGATGCAAATCTTGTTTTAATGAGCAGCGGCAACTATGATGGATTAGATATGCTTACCTTCGCAAAACAAATCACTTCTTAATTTTTTTATCACTCAGAAAATTATAATGAAACTTCAATTAACACGACCTATTGCATTCATCGATTTAGAAACAACAGGCATCAATATCAGCACAGATAAAATTGTTGAAATAGCAATTGTAAAAATTGCTGTTGACGGTAATAAGATTGTAAAACGCAAACTCATCAATCCTCAAATGCCTATTCCTGCTGCATCTACAGATATTCATGGGATAACAAATGAAATGGTAAAAGATGCGCCTACATTTAAACAGGCCGCCAACGAAATAAAACAGTTTATCGATAATTGCGATCTGGCAGGCTATAACAGCAATCGTTTTGATATCCCGATGTTGATAGAAGAATTTTTGCGTGCAGGTTTGGAATTCAGTATCGATGATAAAAGATTACTGGATGTGCAGAAAATATTTCACATGATGGAACAAAGAACGCTAAGTGCAGCCTATAAATTTTATTGCAGCAAACAATTAGAAAATGCACATAGTGCCGAAGCAGATGCTGCTGCAACCTGGGAAATTTTAGAAGCACAGGTTGACCGCTATTCGCAAATAGGTACAACCGTTGAAAGCATTGTGAAATTTACCGGTGAAGATGATATTGTTGATTTTGCACGCAGATTTATAAAAGAAAAAGGCATCGAGATTTTTAATTTCGGAAAACATAAAGGCAAACCGGTAACACAGGTATTAAAAGAAGAACCTCAATATTATGATTGGATGATGAAAGGCGATTTCCCAATGAATACCAAACAAAAACTTACAGAAATTTTTAACAGAACTTTGGTTAAAAAATAGTTATTAACATTAATCGCAAAATATTGTCAAATATTTTGTAAATATTACTTTTCGATTACTGAAATCTATTCGAAAAGATTAATTTAGTGCAGTAATCATTTCCCCCTGATTGAATAAAATAGTAATTATACCTACTTATAATGAGAAGGAAAATATTTCTTCCATACTTGATGCAGTATTTTCATTGAATCAGGATTATCATGTTTTAGTGGTTGATGATAACTCACCTGATGGCACAGGTAAAATTGTTACCGATCTTTTTTCAAAATATCCGGGTCAGCTTTTTTTAGAAGAACGGATCAGCAAAAGTGGTTTGGGTACAGCATATATTCATGGATTCAAGTGGAGTTTGGATAGAGGATATGAATATATTTTTGAAATGGATGCCGATTTCTCTCACAATCCGAAAGATTTGGAAAGATTATATCTTGCCTGCAAAGAAGGTGGCGCCGATTTGGCTGTTGGAAGTCGTTATGTAAAAGGCGGAAAAATTTTGAACTGGCCTTTCGACCGGCATTTATATTCAAGAGGCGGTGCTATATATACAAAATTAATTACATGGATGACTGTTAACGATCCAACTGCAGGTTTTGTTTGTTATACTTCAAAAGTTTTGAATGCCATTAATCTGGATGAAATTGATTTTATAGGATATGCTTTTCAGATTGCAATGAAATTCACTGCATGGAAATTGGGCTTTAAGATTAAAGAAGTACCTATTACTTTTCAGGACAGGTTGATCGGTGTAAGTAAAATGAGCAGCAAAATTTTAAAAGAAGGAATGATCGGGGTGCTTAGAATTCAATGGCAAAGCCTGTTTGGTAATTATCATAAAAGAGTCACCAATAACAATTCTGCAAAAATTATTGAAGCTAAATTTTCTCCCGAAAAAAAAATGGTGGCAAAGATTATTAAGTAAAAAATGATTTTTTAGGAAGAAAAACTTTCTTTCATTTTTCCGCACAAATCAGATTCAATCATTTTTTCGGCAAGTAAAAACATATTTTTAAATGCAATGTCGCTGCTGATGCCGTGACCAATAATTACAGGTTTAGCTACGCCTAAAACAGGAGTGCCGCCATAATTCTCGTAATGAAAGCGCTGCATATAAGAATCGTGATGCAGGTTTCTTTCCTGTGCAACATCATAAAAACTTTCGGCCATTTTTAAAATAATATTACCGGTAAACCCATCACAGATCATCACATCTGCTTTATCGGTAAACACATCACGGCCTTCAATATTCCCGATAAAATTAATTTGTGTATTTTCTTTTAAGAGAGGATATGTTGCCTGGCGTAATAAATTGCCTTTGCCTTCTTCTTCACCAACATTCATCAACCCGATTTTGGGTTCTGA
>DATAMD010000197.1:0-3065 GCA_036260755.1 Chitinophagaceae bacterium
ATTTGGAAAGCGAATACCGGTACCGGATTTCACGTAATGGATTATTGGGCGGCGTGCTTTTTGCCAACGTACAAAGATTCTCGGATGATATTTCTAAACAATTTGATACAGATATAATTGGTTACGGACTTGGCTTGCGGATGAAATTAAATAAACATTCTGGTGCTAATCTTTGTTTAGATTATGGCTTTGGTAAAAATGGCTCGCAGGGATTTTTTGTTAATCTGGGTGAAGTATTTTAAAACTACTTCACAGGTTTATGATTTTTATTAAACGATTTGCCTGACTATATTTTTTAATTGCAGTATAATTGTTACGGATACATGGTCTTAAAGTATTTGTAAATATTTAAACATTTTATAAAACTGGCATAGTTCCTGTTAATTTTGAAACGAAATGCAAAGTTCAGAAAGGGTAAGAAATTTTTCTTTAATAATCGTTTTGTTGTTTATTTCTTTTACAGCTTCATCGCAATTGAGGAAGATAAACGGAATTGTAAGAGATAAACAAAGTGATGAACCGATCCCTTTTGCCTCAGCTTATTTTAAAATAAGCCAGCGCGGCGCATTAACCGATACTTCGGGCAAATTTTCTTTTACATCCGACAGATGGAGCGACAACGATACCTTAAGCATATCAAGTGTTGGTTATAAAGTTGTTTTGATTCCGGTTTCGTCGATTAAAGATTCAGCAACGTTTACAATAAAATTAGAAGTGCAATCTTTTACTAAAGATGCAGTGGTAAAAGTAAAATATAACCGTGCATTATGGTTCTGGAAAAGGATCATGAAATATAAAACCCTGCACGATCGGTTTCACTGGAATAATTTTTCGTACGAAATATATAATAAGTTAGAACTCGATCTCGAAAATTTAAACACCGAAAAACTTAAGAAGAATAAATTATTAAAGCCACTGAATTTTGTTTTGGATTATATCGATTCAACTTCTGAAGAAAGGCCTTTCCTGCCTGCTTATTTAATAGAAACTTTATCAGATTATTATTATCAAAAAAGTCCGCATAAAGTAAAAGAAATCATCAAAGCAACAAAGACAAACGGCATAGATAACGAAAGTGTGATAAAGCAGTTGGGCGGCATGTATCAGAATATTGATGTGTACAGTAATTTTATTCCGGTGTTCGATAAACAGTTTATCAGTCCGTTTAACGATAACGGAAGCAGTTACTATAATTTTAAATTACTCGATACACAATACCTCAGCAAAAAAAGATTGGTGCATTTGCGCTTTACGCCAAAGCATAAAGGACAGGATGTTTTCGAAGGCGATTGCTGGGTAAATGATACAACTTTTGCTATTCAAAAAATTACGCTACGCCCGGCAGAAGATGCCAATATTAATTTCATCAGCGGCTTATCACTGATTCAGGAATTTAAATTGGTGAATGACAGTACATGGTTTTTGTATAAAGACAAATTTGTTGCCGATATATCACCCGTCGGAAATAAAAAGATTTCTTTGAAAGGGCGAAAAACAACCACCTATAAAAATGTTCAGTTAAACGATTCAACAATTGCACAAAAATTGGATGAAAATAAAAAAGCCGAGGAAGTTGCGCTCTTGCCGAATGTGCTGGAAAAGCCTGATAGCTTCTGGGTTCAGCACCGGCACGAAGAATTAAGCAAGAGCGAAAAAACTGTGTATGTTGTTTTAGATACACTCGAAAAAAATCCTGTTTATATTCATTACCGAAATGCAATCGCATTTATTTTTTCGGGTACAAAAGATATTGGCAATATCCGCATCGGCCCCTGGTATTATTGGTTAAGCGGCAATGTTTGGGAAGGCCCGAGGATGCGCTTCGATCTATCAACAAATAAAGATTTCGATAAACACTGGTACTTCAATAATTATCTGGCTTATGGTTTCACCGATCAAAAATTAAAAGGCCGTGCCGAAATACGTTACGAGTTTCACCGCACACCGTGGAGCTATATTTCTTTATCGTATAAAAACGATTTGGATAACGGCCAGATGTACACCGATCAGTTAGGTACCGATAATATTTTCGCTACCATTTTTCGCCGTCCCAACATCCCGTATAAATTTCAAAACATAGAAGAAAAAAAATTAGAGATATTTAAAGAAACAACTAAAGGCTTTGCATTCGGCCTCATCACTTCAAGCAAACAATACACGGCTTTGATGAACTTGCCGGGCAAAGAATTGTTTCCCGGCACTACCGGAAATGCATTCAATAATTTCGAAACAAGTTTCCGCATCCGGTATGCTTACCTCGAAAGAATTGTTGCCGAAAACTTCGACCGCACCAGTTTTGGCAGCGATTATCCCATCGTTGAATTAAAATATACGCATGGCTGGCCCGGTGTTTTAAACAGCAGTTATCAATACGATAAAATAGATTTTTCTGTTTCGCATTATTTAAAAGTATCGCCATACGGAGTGATGTACATCAATCTTTTTGGAGGAAAAAATTTCGGAACATTGCCTTACGATTTTTTACAGATCGCTCCCGGCAACGAATTGTATTATTACAATAAATATGCATTTAATTTAATGAACCGTTTCGAGTTTCTCAACGATCAATATACCGGTTTTAATATCGAACATAATTTTGGCCCGGGCTTATTTCGCTTTATTCCGTTAACACGCAAATGGAAATTCCGCCAGTTCTGGAGCGCCAAAGGAATTACCGGCAATCTCAGCGATGCCAATAAACAATTAAACTTTGTAGGTAATTATCCTTTCAAATCTTTAGACGGAAAAATGTATATGGAATTAGGTACCGGCGTAGATAATATCTTTAAACTTTTCCGCATCGATCTGGTTTGGCGTGTTGCACCACAACCGGCACCAACTGAAACCATCAATAAATTTGGCATCTTCGGAAGTTTCAGATTAAGTTTTTAATTTTTTGTTACCGGCTGCAAACCCTTGTGCAGCTTATGTTGCGTCGCATCATTGTACGTTCGGTACTTTATTCATCAAGTCTGACGGTCTCCGTCAGACTGTGTTCTAAATAGTTGTACACAACAAACGTTTGAATAAAATAATTCTACACTGCGTCTCAGTTACTTCGGGAC
>DATAMD010000201.1:0-1817 GCA_036260755.1 Chitinophagaceae bacterium
TGTTTGCCCAGAAGAAGCAGTTGTATAAAACTGCCATCGCAGCATTTTACAATTGTGAAAATTTTTACGACACTGTTGATGATCCGTTATCGAGAGATGAGGAATTTACGCTTGTTGGTGAAAAACATTACACGCAAAAAATGTATGCCGATAAGGTAGAAAAAATTGCTACCGTAATTTCAAAAATAGGAACCGATGGTATTGCACCAAATCCGGACGGGGCTTCAATTATAGGCTTGGCCGAAATAGAAAACAAAACTGTTTTAACTGATATTGTAAATCATCCTTCTCTTAAAAAAAGAAATTACCGTATGGTGCATTACGACAGTAAAGACGAACGCGGCATTGATGTGGCATTGCTCTATAACCCAACTTATTTTATTGTTGAATCGAGCAAAGCTTTATTTATAAAAATGCCCGGATATTATTATACCCGCGATATTTTATGGGTGAAAGGAAAATTAGATGGCGAAACCATTCATATTTACGTAAATCACTGGCCCGCCCGAACTGATGCCCAAGATCAGAATGAGAACTCCAGGATAATTGCCGCCACTGTTTTAAAAAATCATATCGACAGTATTTATAAGGTTGATGGCGCTCAAAAAATTATTATCATGGGCGATTTTAACGACAACCCCGATAATAAAAGCATTGCCGGAATTTTAAAAGCCAAACCGCAGGAAAAAGAGGTTACAAAGTTTGGTTTGTATAATCCCTTTGCCGATTTATACAACAGCGGTATTGGAAGTATTGCAAGCAGAGATGTTTGGTCGCTCTTCGATCAGATCATTATTTCTTATCCATGGTTAAATAAAGATCAAAATAATTTTTTCTTTTACCGGCCGCAAATATTTAATCCATCTTTTCTATCAGAAAACACAGGCCGTTACAAAGGTTATCCCATGCGCACATGGGATGGCAATAATTACCGTGGTGGCTACAGCGATCATTTTCCTTCATTTATCTTATTGCTGAAGAAGGTTAGATTGTGATTTCTTTTAGTTATGACAAATATTTTTTAGCAAAAAACGTTTGCGGTTACATTCACCATACAGAATAAATTTTTGGTAACATGCAAAACAGTAATAAAGATTTATAAAATTATTTTTCTACGAACCTTAATATGCAACTGAAAATCAGAAACTGTTTATAACAGGTTCCATTACAAACGAAAATTCGTAATTGCCGTAATGCATTCGATATTTATCGATAGGCAATGCTCCCCAACTGTTAATACATCCTAATCCCGATTGAACTTTATCGATACAAATGTTTGTATAAGGAATTTTGGGCACTAACTCCGAGTGGCCTTGGTGTTTTTCGCTGCCATCGTCTAACGATTCGATGGAATAATGCAAGGCCGACATCGACAATGGATTGTTGCTGTAAAACTTAATGCCGCAACCGCTTTTATTGGTTTGCTGCCACCATCTCACATCCGTTTTGTTGCCTGTTTCCTGCGGACGGATATATGGATAAAATTGTTCATCAACCGTTTGTTGATATAAACCAATAAAGGATGAATTATTTCTGTCGATATAATTTTCAAATGGCCCCCGTCCGTAATATTTAATTCTGTCATCATCTTCGGGCATGCGTAATTGCATACCAAACCTGAACATATCGGCAATTTTTGCTGTTTCGCTTGCCTGCAATTTTTGGCTTACTTTAATTTTTCCTTCATTATTTATTTCATACGTTAAAAATAATTGTGCCGATACTGCTGCAACAGTATAAACTGCATTTATTTTTACTATGCCTTCAACAACCGTTTGTTTCAATGAGGTGAGTGTTAGTGCAGGATTTTTCCAAAC
>DATAMD010000218.1:0-3135 GCA_036260755.1 Chitinophagaceae bacterium
GATACTGGTTATTATTTTGAAATGTTTTTTAGTAAAAACTTATTTTGTGTTTTCTTCTTCGAAGATTCTGCGGGAAATTAAATTATTCGTTCTTCAATTTATATCGAAGTACAACTACGCCTGAGTTGTATGCTGTGGTACTGATTAAAGAAAGTTTTTGCCGCTTATCGGGCAAGTCAAAAATCCTTATCCCTTTATTTATCATTACGGGAATAACGAAGAAATAAAATTCATCAATATGCCCGCCGGCAATCAGCGAAGAAACAAAACCGGCGCCTCCGTAAACCAAAATGTCTTTGCCATTTTGATTTTTAAGTTTTGCTATTTCGTCGGCCAGGTTTCCTTTTGCAAGAGATGTATTTTTACCGAATGGCTTGTTGAGTGTTTTACTGAAAATAATTTTAGGGATGTTTATCATTTTTTGGGCGAAAGCAAATTTTGGATTATAGGATTCAAGTGCTTCAAAATGCGGGACGAAGTTCTCTGCCATTTTTCTGCCAAGCAGAAGCGTATCCGAACTATCGGGTAGTTCATTGATGAGTTGCCAAAGTTTTTTATCGGCTTTAATATCCCAGTCTTCTTCGCCGTTTGGCCCTGCAACATACCCGTCAACAGAAATCCGCATTTGTAATTTTAGTTTTCACATCTCCTGTTTTTTTCAAAAATAGTTTAGATTTTTTGCAGTGGTGGTATGCGGATACGGCATTTGTTGGGGGTATTTGCGACAATCAGTATTTTTTTAAGTGATTGAAATTTGTAAGGTTTCCAAAAACTGTTTCGTCATCTGATTTTTCTACCGCTACCGCTTTTTTATTTTTTGAACGAACAAATATTTTTACAGGATATTCTTCGCACAGCAATAGAATTGTTGGTTTAAAAAACCGATTTCCCTGTTGCAGATATGATTAAAATTTCGTCATCCATGGTGATAATTATTTATTCAATAATTGTTTGATTGCCGTTACGTGAACAAATAAAACCATGGGCACCAGGCAGGATGGCAGCAATACAAATGGGAAATACAGGATGGCAATATTGGGTTGATTAAACGCAAATTGCTGAAATGAACTTGGCACCGATAATATTGCATTAAACACAATATTTAAAAGCAAAATAAGACAAATAAAATTCCAAATAAGAAGAAGTGGTTTGTTGATTTTATTTTTTGCAAAACCAATGTTGCTTTTGTTAAGACAAAATACCAACTAAAAATTATACATCGAATTAATTAGTTAGTCAACTTTTTTTATTGGCTCATAGTAAAGCATTGCTGCACCGTTGCCAAAGGTTTTTATTTGTACGAGTTTAAGAATGATCTTGTCGCTAATATTTTCAAATAATGGTAAACCCTTTCCTGCTATTACCGGGTGAACACAAAACTGGCATTCGTCAATTAAATTAAGGTTCATTAAACTAATAATTAAACTGCGGCTGCCGACTAAAATATCTTTACCCGGTTGTTGTTTGAGTGCTGAAACTTCTTCTTCAATGCTTCGGTTTGCCAATTTCGCACTTTCCCATTCAACAGTTTTCAGTGTGTGTGAAAAAACAATTTTTGGAATCTTATCTATTGTTGCGGCAAACTCGTCGATTGATGTATTACCGGTAGGTTTCTTTATCACAGTTTGCCAATATTCCATAAGTTGATAGGTTATCCTTCCATACAAGATAGTGCCTGCATTATTTAACAGGCTGGTATAATGCCGATGTATTTCATCGTCTGCAATTCCTGCTGTGTGGTCGCAAAACCCGTCAAGTGTCATATTGATTGCTGCAATTATTTTTCTCATGGTATTGTTTAAATTAATTGGCAGTTGGAAACTTGCATTATCGTTAAAGTATTAATATAACGGTTGAAAAGTTTTTGTTTAGCTGCGTGCCGTGCCAAAACAATAGCTTGAACATTTATGTTGTGTGAAGCGTAGTTATTCGTTAATCAATCTTTCAATTTCAGATTGCAATTGCGGCAGATGCGTAATAACAATACTCCAAATAATATCATCCGAAACTGAGTCATAGCCATGAATAATTCTGTTTCGGGTGCCAACAATCTTCCTTGAATTCGAAAGCCGGATTGAAGGGTCTTTCGTTAAAATTCTGTTCATTGCTTCACCAATTATTTCAACATTTCTTTCAACAGCTCTTTTTGTACGGATGTCATTTTGAAAATAAATAAATGATTTTGGATGCTCAGCAAAAAAACTCTCAATTTCATTTATTGCATTGAGAATATCATATAACCAGGTTTTGATTTCAATGTCCATAAATTAGGCGTCGTTGTTGATTTACAACCTGTAGAAAATATGGGTTTTTTATTGCTTTTTCTTCGAGTAAGTCTATCGGCTTTTGAAAGATATTTTCTAAAGAAAATTTAAAGTCATAATAATTGTCGGCATATTTTGCTAGCTCTATCGGATTAAAATCAACAATTAAATCGATATCACTGTTGTCGTTAAATTTTTCTGTCAATACAGAACCAAAAGCAAATAATTTACTTACTCCATGCTTCGAACATAGAGTATCAATGGCATTTTTATTTTCCGTTAAAATATTGCTCATGTTTCAAAATTAACAAATTTGTAGTTAATCAGAATCAATTCAAATTAAGATACCCTTAAGCCGATGTTACGTGTTCGTTGATCCATTAAACTCCAAATTGTCTTAAATGATGATCTGTATGTTTATATATAAATTGCCCTAACTGTTCTCTTGTTAAATTGCCAAAAAACCAATGTATAAATTCTTCTTTATTAAATGTACCATAACGTTCAACCAAAGACTTCCATTGTAGTTTCTCATTTTCCAGATCGGTAATGTTTTCCTTTACTTTAAACTGATGAGGAGTTGGAGCATTTTTCTTTATTGATGAATTCTCGTCTTTCAAAATACTCTTTATTGCCATCTTCCCGAAAATACGTCCCATGAATGACTTGTTTACTTTAATATTTCCAAAATAATATTCTTCGCAAAGCGAACAATGTCTTACCATCTGTTCTACGGTCATTTTACCCCACGAAGGTTTATTTTTTGAAGTGAGAGAATTAATACGTTCGATTATTTCCGTTCTTGTTGTTGAATCAAATATTGATTTCATAGGTTATGAATTTATTTGTGCAAGTGAAAACCAATTTCCTG
>DATAMD010000224.1:0-2370 GCA_036260755.1 Chitinophagaceae bacterium
CCCGGCTTTAAAGCTTCGGTAATGGAAGGAGGGGCTTATACCGTAATGGCTGCTTACAATAAATTCAGAGGAGATTGGTGTTCAGAAAATGAATACCTCGATACAAAAATTTTGAGAAACGAATTTGGGTTCAAAGGAATTTTAATGACCGATTGGGCTGCTGCGCATACAACAGTAAAAGCAGCACTTGCAGGACTTGATTTGGAAATGGGTACCGATATTAAAGATTATAACGAATGGTATTTTGCCAATCCTTTAATTAAAGCTGTGCAGGAAGGTAAAGTGCCTGAAAAAATAATTGATGAAAAAGTTGCAAACGTTTTGCGGGTGATGTTTAAAACAAAAATGTTTGATGAAGCGAATCGTGCAAAAGGTGAGATAAATACAAAACAGCATCAACAAGCAGCATACAACTCTGCTGCCGAAGCCGCAGTATTGCTGCAAAATAATAGTAATTTATTACCGGTAGATTTCGGCAAAATAAAATCGGTTGCCATTATTGGTGATAACGCCACACGTAAGCATTGCGGAGGCGGGCTAAGCTCTGAAATAAAAGCCTTGTACGAAATAACACCGCTTGAAGCATTGCAAAAAAAGTTTGGCTCTTCTGTAAAAATTAATTTTGTACAGGGTTACGAAAAACAATCATCGTTTAAAGAAGGCAGTAATGTTGGCCAGGCAAATGCTGATACTGTAAATTGGAAATTAATTGATGAAGCAGTTGAAACCGCAAAAAAATCGGATATAGCAATAATTTTTGGCGGATTAAACCATGATTTTGATACCGAAAGTTCCGATAAACAAAATATGGATTTACCGTACGGACAAGAAGTACTGATTCGTGAAGTTGCAAAAGCTAACCCAAAAACTGTTGTAGTTATTATTGCGGGATCGCCTGTAAAATTAGCAGGAATAGTTTATAGTGTGCCTGCTATTTTATGGTCGTGGTATGGCGGTATGGAAGCCGGTAATGCAGTGGCTGATATATTAAGCGGAAAAGTAAATCCTTCGGGCAAACTGCCGTTCACATTACCTGTTACATTGGAACAATCACCTGCGCATGCTTTAGGAAATTTTCCCGGAAGAAATTTAAAAGTAAATTATGAAGAAGATATTTTAGTGGGTTATCGTTGGTTTGATACTAAAAAAATTGTGCCTCAGTTCCCATTCGGGTATGGGCTTTCTTACACCAATTTTTCGATCAGTAATTTTTCAGCAGATAAAATGAGTTATGGAAAAAATGAAACCATTCATTTAAAATTCACCATTAAAAATACCGGTACACGTTACGGAGCAGAAGTGGCTCAGTTGTATGTAAGCCAGCCGGTTTGTTCTGTTTTGCGTCCTGCTAAAGAACTCAAAGCTTTCGAAAAAATATTCCTGCAACATGGTGAAACAAAAACGATTGAGCTGAATGTAAAAGTTGCTGATTTAGCTTTTTATGATGAAACAAAAAAAGCATGGAATACAGAAGCCGGCGAATTTGTTTTGCAATTAGGAAATTCATCAAGGAATATATCTCAGACATTGAAAATAAATGTTAGATAATAACTAACCGGGAAAAAGGAGTACTATTAAATGATAAAATAAATACATGAAAAAATCATTCCTTATATTTCTTTTTTCCGGTTTCTTTTTTTTTGAGAGTTGCTTCCATAAAATGATGCGGGTTGCCTGTGTTGGCGATAGCATTACCGAAGGAGCCGGAATGGCGGTGCAAAGCAAAACCACTTATCCGGTTATACTTAATAATATATTGGGTGCCGGGTATTTAGTGCTGAATTGCGGGAGAAGTGCCACTACCTTGCAAAAGAATGGCGATTTTTCGTATTGGAATTGTAAGGAATTTTCGAATGTCTTTGCGTTTAAACCCAATATTATCATTATCAAATTAGGTACTAACGATACCAAACCGGATAATTGGCATGCCGATGGATACGAACAAGATTATCAGGCACTGATTGATACCTTAAAAACAATTTCAACCCATCCCAAAATTTATGTTTGCCTGCCGGTTCCGGCTTTTAAAATTAAATGGGGAATTAACGATTCAACGTTGATACATGGCGTTATCCCGATAGTAGAAAGATTAGCACAAAAAAATAAACTAACAGTAATTGATTTATATCACGGAATGAGTGATGAAGGAATAAATTTTCCGGATAGTATTCACCCGAATGAAAAAGCAGCAAAAGTGATGGCCGGTATAATTGCAAACAAAATAGCTCAAAATTAAAGTAGTATAATATTAACAGAAATAAATTAAAAATAAACTAATTAGAGTTAATATAGTATAGAAAATAGTCAATACGATGGAAGAATGTAATAAGCATTGTCTTTAGATTTGGTTCATTAAATAATTAAGTGAAA
>DATAMD010000228.1:0-1700 GCA_036260755.1 Chitinophagaceae bacterium
ACCGGCTGTTTTCGTTTGTCCAAGCAGCAATGGCTTTGCTCATGGGATGGGTTGATTGCGATGTTAATGCTGCTATTTTTCTTTTCAAATCTTTACTCAACGGCATTCCATCGTAATTAATTTCGTTGTAGCGACCAGTGGTTAGTGTTCCGGTTTTATCGAAAACGATGTAATCTACATTGGCAATATCTTCGATGGTTTGTGCATAGCGCAGATATAAATGTTTGCGGCCGAGGATGCGTAAAATATTTCCGTTGGTGAAAGTGTTGCTTAATAATAATGCACAAGGGCAAGCAATAATTAATACAGATGTTGCAGCGATCCACATTTTGCTTATATCATTATAATACCAATAGGCTGCTGATGATATTGAAAGAAATAAAACAATCCATGTAAAATATCTTGAAAGCAAATGAACAAAAGAACGTTCTTCATCCCGTATTTTTTGTTTTATATCTTCCCTGTTCCAGAGTTTGGTAAGATAACTTTGTGCCACTTCTTTTACCACTAATATTTCTATATTGCTTCCTATCTGTTTTCCGCCGGCATAAACAATTTCGCCCATTTCTTTTTCTACAGGTAAACTTTCGCCGGTAACAAAACTATAATCAATAACAGCGTTGCCGCGGGTTATGATTCCATCGGCAGGAATTAATTCCTGGTTATGTATTAATAATGTATCGTTCAGTTTTATATCGGGTAATCCTGCAGTTTCTTCTTTCTCATCTTTTACCCTGGTAACTGCAATTGGAAAATAGGAAGTGTAATCTCTTTCAAAACTAAGCTGTTCGTATGTTTTATCCTGCAATACTCTTCCTATCAACATAAAAAAAACAATGCCGCTCATGCTATCAAAATAACCGCTTCCTGTTCCGGATAAAACTTCGTACAAGCTCCTTCCAAATGTAACCACCACGGCTAAAACTATTGGTGCATCAATACTTAAAAAACCATGTTTCAAACTTTTCCAGGCACTCATGTATAATTCAGAAGAAGAATAAAAGAAAACAGGAAGGCTTAAAATTAAATTGAGATACCGAAAAATATTTAATAGATTTTGTTCTTTTGCATCAATGCCCAGATATTCGGGAAAGCTCAGCAGCATTATATTTCCAAAACAAAATCCCGCAACACCCAATTTATAAATTTTTGATTTCGAAAATTTTGGTTTTGCCTGTTTGGCATCGCTTAAACTGATATAGGGTTCGTATCCGATTGCAGTTAACAGTTCGGCAATCTGCCGCATGGAAACACTGCGGTGATTAAAAATAATATCGGCCTCTTTTCTTGTAAAATTTACTTTGCAACTGACGATGTTTTCGTTTAACTGGTGCAGGTTCTCTAACAGCCACAAGCAACTGCTGCAGTGCATTTGAGGTAAATAAAAAGAAATATGTGTTTGATTATCGTCTTTAAAAACAGTGAGCGATTGTTGGATATTTTCATCATCCAGAAAAGAGAATTTGTTTTCTCTTATTTTAATGCGCTGATTGATACCTGGGTTTTTGCTGATAGAATAATAATCGCACAAACCGTTTTGATTTAATATCTCGTACACCATTTTGCATCCTTCGCAACAAAACTCTTTTTCGTACGCAGGTATAGTTTTGTCGGTACAATCTTCGCCGCAATGATAACATTGTACCAAAACTGTATTCTCTTTTCTGCTCATTCGTATAATTAATTTAATGCTTGTTTGC
>DATAMD010000235.1:0-3882 GCA_036260755.1 Chitinophagaceae bacterium
AATATTCTTTTTTGAAATTCGTAGCGTGTTCCTTCTTTGCCGTGCTCATAACTTAAATCCTGCAAATGGCATTCACCTGCCTGATCGCAAATAGGGCAATCTAGCGGATGATTTAATAATAAAAATTCTACAATACCGGCTCTTGCATCAAGCACTTTTGGTGAAGTAATATTTTTTACTTCCATTCCATCCATCACAGTTGTGCGGCATGATGCAACTAATTTAGGCATAGGTCGCGGATCTTTTTCTGAGCCTTTGCTAACTTCTACCAAACAGGTACGGCACTTACCGCCACTGCCCTGCAGCTTACTGTAATAACACATGGCAGGCGGTGCAACTTCGCCACCAATTTGCCGTGCAGCATTGAGTATCGTTGTTCCTGCGGGAACTTCGATGGTGATGTTATCGATTGTTACTTTAAATAATGGTTGTTCTGACACTTCTTTATTTTTTTCACGCAACGTTCACAACGGGAACGCAACGCATTTAAAATTATTATAAATTATTTGCAATTCGATGAATGCCGTCTTTCAAATAAACATGATTAAAATTAATCAGCAATCCTAATTTCAAATTGCTCAATTTTAAGTATGTCTGCACTTGTTTAAAATGAACATTTGCCAACATCTCCACGCTTTTAAATTCAATCAGCAATGTTTTATCAATAATCACATCTGCCCTAAATCCTGCATCCAATTTAATATTTTCATGTATCAACTGAATCGCAGCCTGCCTTTCAAAATACACATCTTCTTTATTCAGCTCATAACAGAAAATTTCTTCATAAACATTCTCAAATAATCCCGGGCCATACAAACGATGAATACGAAAACAAATATCTAATGCCAGCGTTGCAAGTTCGTTTTCATATTTCTGTTCCTTTGCGTTCACTGTATCCGTTGCCATCGCTGCGTGAAATTAAATTATACAGTTACCGGCACATGTATTGCATCGGCATAATGTGCCAATCCATAATTTCTTTTTTGTGCTTCTGCTGCATGTGTTACATGCCATTCAAACTCATCCCTGAAATGCCTGATGGCGGCTGCAACAGGCCATGATGCTGCATCTCCCAACGGACAAATCGTATTGCCTTCGATCTTACTTTGAATATCCCACAACAAATCAATATCGCTTATTTTACCCTGACCGTTTTCTAACCTGTATAATAATTTTTCCATCCAGCCTGTTCCTTCTCGGCATGGCGAACATTGTCCGCAACTTTCGTGACGATAAAACCTTGCCAATGTATAAGTATTTTTTACCACACATTGATCTTCATCCAACACAATAAATCCGCCGCTTCCTAACATGCTGCCTGTTGCAAAACCGCCATCACTTAAACTTTCATAGTTCATGTAACGCGTTTCGCCTTTCGCAGTTTTCAATAATAAATTTGCAGGAAGAATAGGAACTGATGAACCACCCGGAATACAAGCTTTCAAACGTTTTCCGTTGGCAATGCCACCACAATATTCATCACTGTAAATAAATTCTTCAACGCTTATCGTCATATCAATTTCGTACACACCGGGCTTATTAATATTGCCACATGCCGAAATTAATTTTGTTCCCGTACTTCTGCCCACACCAATTTTTGCATATTCTTCGCCACCTAAATTAATGATCGGAACAACCGATGCTAAAGTTTCTACATTGTTTACAACAGTTGGTCTTTCCCACAAACCTTTGATGGCGGGGAACGGTGGTTTTAATCTTGGATTACCGCGTTTACCTTCTAAACTTTCTATCAACGCAGTTTCTTCGCCGCAGATATATGCACCGGCGCCGCGTTGCACATGAATTTCGCAATCGAATCCTGTGCCTAAAATATTTTTTCCCAGCCAACCGTTTGCTTTTGCTTCGCCGATAGCTTGTTCTAAAATATCAACGATCCATGCATACTCGCCGCGGATATAAATATATGTGTCGTGACTGCCCAATGCATAAGATGAAACAATTAATCCTTCAATTAATAAATGAGGAATAAATTCCATTAAATATCTATCCTTAAAAGTACCGGGTTCACTTTCATCGGCATTACAAACCAAGTGGCGCGGCACACCTTCGGGTTTGGCAATAAAACTCCATTTCATTCCAGCAGGAAAACCCGCACCGCCTCTTCCGCGCAAGCCGCTTTTCTTCACTTCTTCAACAATGGCATCGGTGCTCATTGCCTTCAAAGCCTTTTCCACACTGTGATAGCCACCTTCGCGGCGGTACACTTCGTAACTACGAATGCCTTCAACATGTGTTTTTTCTAATAATAATTTTACTCCCATTTATTAGCTTTCGCTTTTTATTTTGTTACCAACTTTTGTTCTTTGCTCATCGCCTGTTGTGTCACTCACTTCAACGTTCTGTTCATTATTCATCAATTATTAATCGCTGCATTTTTTCTGCATTCATCAATAATTGCATCTACTTTTTCTTTGGTTAAATGTTCGCGGTAATGTTTTCCCAATTGCATCATCGGCGCATAACCGCAGGCACCTAAACATTCAACAGTTTTTAAAGTAAACAAACCATCACTTGTTGTTTCGCCGGGTTTGATGTTTAATTTTTCTTCGATGTATTTTATAATATCATCGCTGCCTCGCAACATACATGGCCCGGTTTGACAAACTTCGAACATATAAGTGCCAACAGGTTTTAAATTATACATGCTGTAAAATGTTGCCACTTCGTACACTTCAATCTGTTTTAACTGCAACAGTTCGGCAACATAATTTAATGTTTCGGTGCTTAACCAATTACCAAAACTTTCCTGCGCCAAATGCAGTACCGGCAACAGCGCACTCTTCTGCTTTCCTTGCGGGTAGCGGCTTACAAGCCTGTTAAACTCTGTTATTTGTTCATCATTAAACTTCACCACAACTTTATTTATTTTAAATTTTTAATGCTAAATGCCAAATGAAAAACATTCAACACTCAACATTTATAATTCAACATTTCAACTATGCATCCAATTCTCCAGCAATCAAATTCAAACTACTCATGGTAATGATGGCATCACTCAGCATCGCACCTTTTGTTAGTTCGCTGTATGCCTGATAATACACAAAACATGGCCGGCGGAAATGCAAACGGTATGGCGATCTTCCTCCATCACTAATTAAATAAAATCCTAATTCGCCATTGGCAGCTTCAACAGAATTATACACTTCGCCTTTTGGAATATTTGTTTCGCCCATAATGATTTTAAAATGCCAGATCAATGCTTCCATTTTTGTGTACACATCTTCTTTTTCAGGCAAATAATATTCGGGAATATCTGCATGAAAAATTTCTGCATCGGCACCTTTAAATTCCTGTACTTTACGGTATGCCTGTTCGATGATGGAAAGCGATTGCCACATTTCTTCGCCACGCACTAAAAACCTATCATAATTATCGCCTGTTTTTCCAACCGGTACAATAAAATCAAAATCTTCATAACTGCTGTATGGTGTGTGCACACGAACATCATAATCAACACCGGATGCACGAAGATTAGGCCCGGTAAATCCGTAATTCATGGCACGTTCTGCACTAATGCCGCCGGTATTCATCAAACGATCCATGAAAATCCTGTTACGGTTGCACAAGCCTTCGAATTCCTTCAACACTTTCGGATATTCTTTTAAGAATTTCTCGAGTTTCGTAAATGCTGTAGCTGAGAAATTCCTTTCAAAACCGCCAATACGCCCAATATTAGTAGTAAGACGGGAGCCGCATATTTCTTCATATATTTCATAAATTAATTCTCTGTATTCCATCACATAAACAAAACCGGTAAAGGCACCGGCATCAACGGCAACAATAGAATTACAAATTAAATGATCTGCAATTCTTGCCAGTTCCATAATTATTACACGCAAATAATCTACACGCTTTGGTGTT
>DATAMD010000244.1:0-1950 GCA_036260755.1 Chitinophagaceae bacterium
CAGCAAAATTTAGCAGGCTCTTCATTTCAGTTTTATGCCGATCCGTATCCCGATCAACATTTATTTTATCGTTCCGATAATGCATCGCTGGCAAGGGTAGGAGTACCCGCACATACCATCTCCACTTCTAAAATGGATAACGAATTAAATTATCATAAAGTAACTGATGAGATTGGAACTTTGGATATGAATAACATGGCCGAGATTATCAAAGCCATTGCCATAAGTTCAAAAACGATTATAAGCGGAAAAGATACGCCCACAAGAGTAGATGCTACAACCTTAGATTAAATATCTTCGGAAATTAATGCTTCGACAAGCTGCCCATGACACATATCTGATGTCTTAGAAATAACAGTATTTTTTTGCCACAAAGTTCACAAAGAATACACAAAGGATTATGGAGAAATTAAAAGGCACAAAGGAAAATCCTTCGGATTTTTTCTAAGAAGGGCAGTGTGAAGTTGCTTATTGTGTCATTTTCAAAATGCTTGTTTGCAATGCAAAAATTGCTTACTCAGCAAGACATTTCGAACGTAAAGTTAATGTCAATCTTGAGCCTGTCGAAAGATGATTAACGTAATTTTTGAAGAAGTCTATTAAACAGTTACGGTAGTGCTATGCACTGCATCGCTTATTTCTTTTATGATTGATGCATCTTTTTCAATTGCATTTCCAACAACAATAATATCGGCACCGGCTTTGCAGTTGAGATAAGCTTTTTCGGGATTGGTTATTCCGCCGCCAACAATTAAAGGCACTTCAATATTTTGTGCAACCTGTTCAATCATCTTTTCGGTAATCGGTCTTTTGGCACCACTGCCTGCATCCATATAAATTAATTTCATGCCCAGCATTTCGCCGGCCATGGCGGTACACATGGCAATATCATTTTTATCTGCAGGTATTGGTGTTGCATTAGAAATATAAGTTACTGCCGTTGGTGCGCCGCCATCAACAACCATATAACCGGTTGAAATAATTTCGAGCCCGCTGTTTTTTACCTGTGTAGCACTTAATACATGCTGGCCAATTAATAATTCGGGATTGCGGCCCGAGATTAAGGAAAGATATAATAATGCATCGGCATAGCGGCTAACCTGCGACGGCGATCCCGGAAATAAAACAACAGGAATATTGCATGATGTTTTTATTTGCCTGATGCAATCATCCAGATGATTAGAGATGATTAAACTTCCGCCAATAAAAAAATAATCAACTTTTGCATCAACTGATAAGCCAACTAATTGCTCAATGCCGGCAATATCAATCTTATCGGGATCGATCAAAACACTGAAAGATTTTTTTCCTTCTTTTTTGTTTTCGATTAAATGATTGTACAGTTTATGTTTCATGCAATGGTGTATGAATTTAGTATCGCAAAAATTAAAAAAATATTTTGTTTGCCGGTTTATTTTTTAATTGATTGATAAAGATAAAACAGTTTTCTCTTCCGCTGCCTGTGCAATTTTCTGTATCAACGAAGTATGTTTTTTTTAGTTATGATTTTCATTAATCATTATAATCAAATTTGTTGATTTTTCAACATTAATTTTTGAAAAATCTTTTCTACACATGTGGACATTTCAGCAAAGGCAATGGTAGTTTGAAGTAGCAGGAAATTCACATATATTTTCCACAGCTTGTTGATATTTACAACCTTGAATTTTAGTTAGCAAAAGATATTTTCGTCAACCGCTTAAATATTTAACGGGAAATAAAAAACTACTATATCATCATAAACCTGACGCTCACATGGCTAATACAAAAACTAACAAGGGTCTGCAATTTAACCGCCGCTTTACAAAAGAAGGTGTAAGTACTTTTGATCTATTCGATTTCGATTATCGCACCAGCGTTATAAAAAACCCAAACGGTGAAATTGTATTTGAAATGAATAATGTGGAGGTTCCAAAACAATGGAGCCAGATTGCAACAGATATTCTTGCG
>DATAMD010000117.1:0-6473 GCA_036260755.1 Chitinophagaceae bacterium
ATCGATATGGTGATGTTTAAAGATTGGAATTTAACTGTTGATGTTTTCAAGAAAAAAACAACAGGTATGTTAATGCAACCAAGTATCCCTTATTATATTGGTGCCTTGCAAACACCATGGGCTAATGTTGGTGCAATGGAAAATAATGGAATTGAAATAGAATTAGGTTACAAGAAAAAAGTTGGCCAGGTTGCACTTGATTTTAAAACCAATGTTTCTTACATAAAAAATAAGGTAACCAATTTGGGCAACACTGCTTTCTTACCTTATGGAAATATGAAATCAAGCGGTTATGAAGTAAGCCGTAAAGCTGTTGGACAACCTATTAATTCATTTTATGGTTTTAAAACTTTAGGAATTTTTCAAACGCAAGCCGAAATAAATAATTATGTAAACAGTACAGGCGGTTTAATTCAGCCAAATGCCCGCCCCGGCGATTTTAAATGGGCCGATTTGGATAAAGATGGGGCTATAACAAATGCCGATCGTACATTCCTTGGCGATCCAACTCCTCATTGGATATTTGGTTTTACTGTTGCAGCCACTTATAAAGATTTTGATGTTAGGATATTTGCTCAAGGAACTGCCGGCAGTAAAATTTTCCAACAATTAAGAAGATTAGATATTCCTACAGCTAATTATTCTACCAAAGCTTTGGGCCGTTGGACAGGCCCGGGAACTTCAAACGATTTTCCAAGATTAATTGATAGCGATCCTAACGGCAATTTCTCTAATCCTTCTTCTTTCTATTTAGAAGATGGTTCTTATTTGAGGATTAAAACTTTACAAATTGGATATAATGTTCCTAAAAAAGTTTTAGCAAAAGCTAAAATTCAAAGTGCACGTGTATATGTAAGTGGAAACAATTTGCTCACACTAACCAAATATACCGGGTACGATCCTGAAATCGGTGGAACAGGCGGTGGCTGGTTATATAGCATCGACCGCGGAATTTATCCTCAGGCACGTTCATTCATGGCCGGTATTAATTTTACTTTTTAATCTTTAAATCTGTTTATCATGAAACATAATTTATTAACATATATTTTATTTATTGCATTTGCAATGCTTGCGGCATCTGCTTGCAATAAAATTTTTCTCGATACTCAACCAAAAGGCCAGGTATTGGAATCTAATTATTATCAAAATGCCGATCAGGCTTATGCAGGATTAGTTTCAATTTATGTTGCAACGGCTACAGAAACTTCTAATACGGCAATTAACTGGTACAGCAATAAATTAGGGCCATTAAATTCTGCCGGTGATGAATGTTATACCGGTGGTGGCGGCTCTACCGATATGGCCAGTTGGCAGGCTTGGAACAATTATACATTAACCGCAGCCAATGGGCCTCAGGCAGGTTTTTGGGGAGTTGATTATGAAGGAATTTACCGAGCCAATTTATTATTATCAAAAATTGCGGGTGGTATTCCCGGTTTAGCCGATGCAGATAAAACCCGTTTTATTGCTGAAGCTAAATTCTTGCGGGCATATTTTTATTTTGAATTAGTAAGATTATTTCAAAATGTTCCTTTAATAGTTGCGCCAATTTCTTCGAGCGATTGGTACACTATTACTCAGGCAAAACCTGCTGATGTTTATGCTCAAATAGAAAAAGATCTGAATGATGCAATCGGAGGATTACCATCAGTTGTAGCTGCTTCGGAAAGCGGACGTGTTACAAAAGGTGCTGCTATGGCTGAGTTAGGAAAAGTTATCTTATACCAAAATAATAATTCACGCATGCAGGAAGCAGCTTCCTGGTTCGAAAAAGTCAGTTCATCAGGCGTATATTCTTTATTGCCGAATTTTGGAGATATTTTTAATCCAAGCAATAAATTTAACAGCGAATCTATTTTAGAAATTGTTCACTCCACGCTTAAAAATGCATGGTGGGGTATGGACCCATTTCCGGGTAATTTGTATGTTGAAATGATTGGCCCGAGAAGTTACAGCGGACCAACTTATTGGTCTGGTGGCTGGAGCTTTAATCCAATTATTACTGCATTCGCAACTACTATGAAATCCGATCCGAGATATCCGTACACAGTTGCTAATATCGATAGTATTGTTAGCGCTGCTCCTGGCAGGTCTTATGTGAAAGGATATCAAAACACAGGATACTTCATTCAGAAATTTGCACCGCTGCAACAATATGTAAATCCCAATGCGCAGCCCGAATTGAATTTCCCTAACGATTATATTGAAATCCGTTTGGCTGATGTTTATTTAATGGAAGCCGAAGCATTGGTACGTGGTGGTGGTTCTGCTGCAACAGCACAATCTTATTTAGACAGAGTAAGAGCAAGGGTTGGATTGTCATCTGTTCCCGCAACCTTAGCTAATATCTACAATGAAAGAAAATTAGAACTGGCTACCGAAGGACATCGTTGGTATGATTTGGTTCGCACCGGTCAGGCTGCAACAGCATTGGCTTTTAAAGGATTTACAGCTGGCAAAAACGAATTAATGCCGATCCCTTTAAATGAATTGAATAATACCAAACTTGTTCAAAACCCAGGATACTAATGAATAAATTTAAAATAATATGAAAAAAATACAATTTATATTCAGCTTAGTGTTTATGGTTGTGGCAACAATAAGCTGTACAAAAAAAGCCGGCATTGATCAGAACTTGGCATTTTTAAGTACTGCAAGTTCCGGAAATACTGCTAAGATTTTTGATATAAGCACCGATAATTCAGGCAACGTTAAAATAACTCCAACAGGCGAAGGTGTGACTTCTTTTTTAGTAAGTTATGGTCACGGTACCGGAACAAATGCATCTGCCACAGTTTTACCCGGTGGTAACACAACCCATTCTTATCCGGAAGGAACTTATACTGTTAGTATAACTTCTACAGATATTGCTGGCCATCAAACAACTGCAACATATCCGTTAACGGTTACTTATGTTGCACCTACTAATTTATCCATCACAACAGGAGGAGATATGACAGTGAGTGCAACAGCAACTTATGCCAAATCTTTTTTGGTTTATTATGGTGATGTTGCCAATGAAGTAGGAACGCCAATGGCCATCGGACAAACACTTCCCGGTCATATTTATCCTGCAACAGGTGCACCTTTTACTTTAAAAGTAGTTGCTTTAAGCGGTGGTGCTGCAACAACAACTGTTACCAAATTATTATTTGGTTTGCCAATTGATTTTGAAACCTCACCTCCCGATCTTTTATTTGGAACCTTTGGTAATGTTAATTTCACAACCGGAGTTGCAAACCCAAGTAAAACCGGTTTAAATACAAGCAATACTGTAGGAAAATATGAAAAAACAGTTGGGGCTGCTACTTGGAGCGGAACATATAGCCCATTAAATATTCCGATTAATTTTTCGTATGGTAAGAAAATAAAAGTACTGCTGTATAATCCCGATCCTGCACTCATCGGGCAAAAACTGAACGTAGAATTGGAATGGTATGTTGGAGATCCCGGTCCTGCAAATCCTTGGGGTGCAGTGGTAAGAGCTCCAATAACTACATCGGGCGCATGGGAAGAATTGGTATTTGACTTTAGCACAATAGCAGCAATCCCAACATCACCATTGCCGCGTTTCACACAATTGGTTCTTCGTTTCGACGATGCTAATTCCGGCACAGGGCAAATTATATATCTCGACAATTTTAGACTTACTAACTAATTAAAAAAAAGAATATGAAAAAAAATATAAAACATCTTTTTGGAATATTTCTGTTACTGCTATTGATCAATAGTTGTAAGGAAAAAGATTATGTTTTGGGAAGTCTGACTGCTCCTCAAAATATTGTAATCACTGCTGCAATTGCGGGTCAGGATGCCACTCATCCCAATGGTGATGGAACCGGTAATGTAACAATCACCATAACTGCCAATAATGCACTGGCGTATTATGTAGATTATGGTACAAACACAACTGTAAGCTTAGTCAATTTACCTTCAGGCACAGGTTCAAAAAGATATACAAAACTGGGTACAAACACTTACAGAATTACCGCAGTTGTGTACGGTAAAGGCGGAACATCTTCAACACTTACAAAAGATATAATTGTAAGAAGCGATTTTATTCCCGATCCCGCAATTGTTACAAACTTAACAGGTGGTACTTCTAAAACATGGGCTGTTGATCCAAGTGTTGCAGGCCAGTTTGGAGTTGGCCCTTGGAGCAATTCATCTACAGGCCCAGATTGGTGGTCTGCTGCGGTTAATGAAAAAGTTGCTTGTTGCAATTGTTTTTACACAGCACGTTTTACTTTCACAAAAAATTCAAACGGTACTTACGCTTTGGCTGTAACAACTCCTGATGGTGCATTTACAAAAACAGGATCGTTGGCCGGCGGACTTCCGGGTATTCCTTCATCCGGTTCCGAAGGTTGTTATGCTTATGGCGGTGGTAGCAGCGCTTTTACATTTATTCCGGCAAGTACAGGACTTGCAGCATCAACTCCATCAACTCAAACAAGTGTTTTGTTAGCTGGTGTTAATACATTTATCGGGTATGGTGCTCTGCAAAAGGAGTATGAAATAATGGTGCTTACCTCTACCTACATGTATTTAAGGGTTCAGGGAACTGAAACCGGAAATGCATGGTATTTAAAATTAAAAGCTTTATAATAAGATAAAAAACTCATTGTGTATAATAATGCTTAATGAGTTTTTTATAATTATCTTTTAACTAATTGCTGCAATATTTTATCGCACATGATTTAGTTACAGAGATAATGAATTGGTAATTTCGTAGTAGCAAAACAGAATTTGTTTTAAGCCGGCTGTTTCAACGGTTGGCTTTTAAAAAAAAAGAAAAATATATGAAAATCAATTATAGTAAAGGGCTAATGTTTTTGTTGTTAATGATATCATGCAGTAAGGGTGGTGGCAATAATTCTGTTACCCCGCCTGCAGCATTGCCTGTTTTATCAATCATTGATGTTACACAGGCAAGAAATAATAAGTTAACAACTAACTTCCGATTTTTTATTAATCTCGATAAAACCAGCACATCGTCTATAACAGTTAATTATTCCACTCTTCCCGGAACTGCTGTTGCAGGAACAGATTATGCGGCTGTTTCAGGATCACTTACAATTCCTGCCAATCAAAATGTTGGTTACATCGATGTTCCGGTTACCGCAGACAGTTTACGGCAACCCGATCAAACTTTTTTTGTACAATTAAGCACTCCAACAAATGCAACAATTAATGGCACAGGAAAAGCTACCGGCACCATTCAAAATACCGGAACTTATTATCCAACAGATAGTGCCGGTTATACATCGCCTCTAACTTATCCCGGATATACTTTAGTTTGGAATGATGAATTTAATGGCCCATCAATCAATACAAGCGATTGGAATTTTGAAACAGGCGGCAACGGATGGGGAAATAACGAATTAGAATATTATACCAACAGTACAAATAATGCTTATATATCGAATGGTAATTTAATAATTGAAGCAAGAAAAGAAACAATAGGGGCCAACAATTATACTTCGGCCAGAATGACCACTCAAAATAAAAAAGTTTTTCAGTATGGAAGAATTGATATAAGAGCCAAACTGCCCGTGGCACAAGGGTTATGGCCTGCATTGTGGATGCTGGGAACCAACATATCAACAGTGGGTTGGCCTGCATGCGGCGAAACAGATATTATGGAATTGATAGGAAAAAATCCTAATCAGGTAGTAGGTTCTATTCACTGGGCAATGGCAAATAGTACATCAGGTACGGTTAATAATTCTTATACATTAAGCTCCGGCGATTTCTCGCAACAGTTTCATGTTTTTAGTTTGATATGGAAATTAAATTATGTTCAAATATTGGTTGATGGTATTCCGTATATGACTGCCACTGATGCAAATATAAGTTCGGGTACATGGCCATTTAATGCACCGTCGTTTTTATTATTTAATGTAGCGGTTGGTGGAAATTGGCCCGGATCACCAACTGCATCCACCACATTCCCTCAACGAATGTTTGTAGATTATGTACGGGTATTCCAATAAAATACCAAGGATGATTTGTTGAGCGAATAAAATTATTTTACACACATTAAAAAGATCGGGGTAATATGTTAACGAATACATGTTACCCCGATTTTATTTAATCAAAACTGAATAATTTTTGATAAAGAATTTTTTTAAGCAGAATCTTTTCGTTTGCCTGTTTAAACGGTTTTAATTTCTTTTGAATAAATTGCATCCATGTTACTCAAGAATAAAAAGATATTAATAGGAATTACCGGAAGTATTGCGGCGTATAAATCTATTTTACTGATAAGGTTATTAATTAAGGCCGGTGCCGAAGTAAAAGTTATTATGACTGAAGCTGCAAAAGATTTTGTGCCGTCATTGGTTGTTTCAACTTTATCAAAAAATAAAGTTTATATCGGGTGGCAGGAAAATCATGAATGGAATAATCATGTTGAATTAGGGCGTTGGGCCGATGTTTTTTTAATTGCACCCTTAAGCTGTAACACACTC
>DATAMD010000248.1:0-17040 GCA_036260755.1 Chitinophagaceae bacterium
TATTTCTGTGAACAGGATTTCCTTCTTCCTGAGATGCACTGAAACCATGCAAATAAACAATTGCATATTCGGTTTTTTGTTTGAGTGAATCGTTTACCCAAACTATCCTTGCTTCATTACCGGGTTTTATTTTATGCAGCGATTCGTTCTTCGAAATAAAATATTGCAGATCCATTGCAGTTGACGGAACCACCGGTAATTGAGAATTATATTTTGGAGTTGAAGGGTGCGGGCCTATAAAATAAATAAATATTATTATCGCAACAGCTATAATTAAATTTCTTAACCAACGCATAAAAAATTATTTAGCAATGAAATTATTGTTCTCATCAACGATAAAATAATTTTATTTATCGCTCCATAATATTAAACTTAAAAAATAAATGGAATGAAAAATATACCTGTTTTTTGAGAAATTCTTTTTTGCAGGGTAATGCATAGGTTTATAAACAACATTTAATTGTAGCTTTAAACAATGAGCGATAATAACTTTTATTAAATGAATTTGTGACTGCTCTTTTTTACACGATAACCCAAAATCTTTTGAAATACCAAGTATTTGGTATGGTGCATTTGAAATATTTAGCTAATTTTTACTCCCGGAAGTATAATTATTTTATATTGAAATATCAATTATTTTGGAAAGATTTTTCGCTATGGTTATTAGGTATCAGTAACCTTTATATTCTTTTGCAATATATAAGCGACCACCATTCTGCGAACGCAGTAGCGCTTTTATACTGGATGCAGGGCCTGTTAATTGGTGGATTTAATGCATTGGGAATCTTATTTTTTCGAAATAGCAGCCCCAGAAAAATCTCAATCGGGAAAAGGATATCTCGATCTGTTTTTTTTACCCTTCATTACTGTTTTTTTCATGCGGTTATTTTTATTTTTCTTCTCGATAAAGCCGTTGATGTTCATTTTGTAAATTATAAGTATTTAAAAATTTCGGCGATCTTTTTATTCTTATCCTTATTAACCGACTTTATCTTAACGCTTATAAAATTTGAAGAAGAAGGCGAAGGTATTAATGTTGAATTGCTTTTTTTTATTCCTTATATAAGAATAATACCTTTGGCAGCCGTTATTTTTTTTGTTACTTTTCTTACTTCTGCTTATTCGTTGATATTTATTATTCTTAAAACCTTTGGTGATATTGCAACATATATTTTATTCAAAAATTTATGCCGAAATAAATTCTCTGAGAATAAATTATGATAGACCATGTTAAGATAGCATCGTTTTTTTTGATAAAAATTCTACTTGTAGTTTTTTCAGTCTCGGCTTTGGCTCAAGAAAAAGTCCTTCCTGTTGATTCTGCTTCAGAGTATCCCGTTCATCAATTTGCAACTTATTATTGTGATGAGAATTTTTATTCAATCAATATTATTAAAAGTAAAGAAGATAAAGGCTATTTTAAACCTTTCCCAAAGAAGATTTTAAATGAAGGGTTTACAAATAAATATTACTGGGTTTGTTTAAGATTGCATAATGCTCTTCCTGCGGTTAACCATCTTGTGTTTGAATTGCCTAATAACACGATTAATTACACAGAAGTATTTCAGCTAAAAGATTCGCAACTTGTTTCTTTAGGGTACACAGGCGATCATTTTAATTTTGAGCATAGGCCTATTCAATCCTATCTATTCGCTTACCCGCTTCAGTTAAATGCTTTTGAAGATCAAACTTATTTTGTTTTTATTGATAAGAAAGATGAGAATTTAAAAATTCAATTTCGTTTACTGAGCGAACAAAAATTTATAGAATCTCAAAATAACATTTATTTCAAAACCGGTATTTATGCAGGTATATTGGCAATAACATTATTATTCAATCTGTTTCTTTATCAATCACTCAAAGATCCGTTGCACGGTTGGTATGCATTGTATGTTTTATCGTGCATTTATAATTTACTAACGTTTGAAGGAATGGATTTTCAATTTTTGTATCCCCATTTTCCAGCCATCAATGATATTGCAAAATACATTAGCACATCTATCAATTTGTTTTTGATGTTATTGATAATGCAGAAATTTTTAAATCAAAATTCAGGCAATAGCAGGTTGTTTTCCATCACCAAAATTATTAAGTGGAGCAGCCTTGTGTATATTATTGCTGCTATTATTGTGTATAAAGTCGTTCCCTCATCTTTAATTATTAAACGTAGCTATGCTCTTATTTACAGTATAACAGCTGTATGGGCTTTCATACACATTTTTCTTTCGTCGATTGAAAAAATACGGCAAGGGTTTAAGCCGGCCTATTTTTATTTATTTGCCATTGCACCGTTAATTTTTGGAACGATAGATTTTATACTTAATTTATTTGGATTGTTTACAAACTTTGCGAGGGAATTTAATCCGATTACTTTGGGCTTAGTGGTCGAAGCATCAGTAATTTCTTTTGGTATTTTATACAGGTACAATTTATTTAAACAAGAAAAAGAGCAGTTGATAATAGAGCTTTCTCAACAAAAAGCAATGGCCACCAGCCAGATAATTGAAGCACAGGAATTAGAACGAAAAAGAATTGCCGAAGATTTGCATGATGAACTGGGAGGCGATTTGGCGACAATAAAAGTTAATCTGCAAAGCATAAATGAAAATAATACCGGCATCACCAATGCCTTGCATTTATTGGATAAAGCTTCTGCCGATGTGAGAAACATTTCGCACAATTTAATGCCACCCGAATTTTCAACATCTTCTCTCGACGAAATATTATCGGCAATGTATAAACAACTTAGCCAGTATGGCAGTACGCATTTTAATTTTATCAGTAACAATCCCAAACCGTTTTTTTCAAAACAGGAAGAATTGATTATTTATAGAATATTAACCGAGCTTACCAATAATATTATTAAACATTCACACGCAACCGAAGCTTCTGTACAAACCATTTACCACGACAACTATTTAGCCATTGTTGTTGAAGATAACGGGGCAGGATTTACAACAAATTCTACCGGTGGTATCGGGTTAAAAAATATAAAATCAAGGGTTGAGTATTTAAATGGTACTATTAATATTGATTCGGGTATTATCGGCACTACCATAATTATTCAATTACCGTACAAAAAATAATATGGATACAAAAATTAAAATTATAATAACAGACGACCACGTACTTTTTATTGAGGGGCTGATTTCTCTTTTAAGAGATGTTGAAGATTTTTTTGTATGCGGTGTTGCAAATAATGGAAGAGATTTGTTGCAGCTGATTACTTGCGAGGAGGCAGATATTATTTTGATGGATATTAATATGCCGGATTTGAATGGGCTCGAAACTATAAGATATTTACGGCAAAGAAATAATAACATCAAGATCATTATGCTCTCTTCATATCAGGAAGAACATTTGATTGAAAAGGCGAAGAAATTAGGCGCCAACGGCTATTTACCTAAGAATGTAAATAAAGACGAT
Organism: Chitinophagaceae bacterium; assembly: GCA_036260755.1. Lineage (GTDB taxonomy): Bacteria > Bacteroidota > Bacteroidia > Chitinophagales > Chitinophagaceae > CAIQDX01. The sequence continues at coordinate 3,427 of DATAMD010000248.1, forward strand.
CTGTTACAAACAATACGAATAGTACAACAGGGCACCAGTTGTTTTCCTTTTCGTTCGCCCGATAAAAAAGATTTGCAGTCTTTTGATGATAATTTTTTACGGCAATTTAATCTTACTGCAAGAGAAAACGAATTGTTGCAGTTGATTAAAGATGGGTGTACAAACCAACAAATTGCAAATGCTTTATCACTTAGCATTTATACTGTTGAAACACATCGAAAAAACATTATGCAAAAACTAAAACTTAAAAGCCCTTCCGAATTAATGAAATTTATTCTTTTAAACAATATTTAATAAATGATTATTGTAATTCTTTTATTAAAGCATCTACTGCCTGGTTTATAGCATCAAATTCCAGTTTTTGAGCCTCCACTTGATCCCATGTTCTAATTTCTTCAAATTGCCCGGTTAGTTTTGTAAACGATGTTAATTCATCCTTACTCATTTCTTTAATCTCTTTATGCCCGTTAGACGAGAAAACGGCAATAGCATTACCATCGGCATCGTAAACCCTTACATCTAAAATTATAAAAGCATGTGGTTTGGAATAAGTTTTATTTAAAGAAAACATACTGCTTAAACCTTTTTTTACTTCTGCTCCTGCATAAATCACTTTCATGTGAACAGCTATAAAAGCATCTGCACCCATATCTTTTGCAACTCTTGAATAAACTTTTAAAGCTTGGTCTGAATAAATATTCGGAGCTCGCACACCGGGTTTTTCCTGCCCTTTTGCATCCATAGAAGGAGCAATAGGAACTGCGGTATTGATGCTAGAAATATTATTGCCGTTCCCGGTCACTAAACCATTTCCTTTCCCTCCAAATTTCTGATTCATCATTTGCTGCATTTTTTTTAATTGTTCCATTTGATTTGCCAGTTGATCTAACTGTTGTTGCGTAGGTGCCGGTTTGCCTTGTATTTCGTTAAGGGCAGCCATTGTTTTTGCCATGCTGGAAAACACCGGTTGCGTTTGGTTTAACGGAAGCAGTTTAATATTAACAGCGGTAAGTTTTTCAACTAATTTCTTTTCGAGATAATCATAATATTCCTGCTGATCAAATCCAAAATTTTTCAAATCAATTTCTTTATTAAAAATCGATGCTTCGGGATATCCCCAACAATATGCCAGGGCTGCAGATTTTAAATTGGTTAATTTGGTTTTATCTGTTACCTGACCTGTTATTAGATTGATGAAAAATAAAAATGAGATTGAGAGTAAGGTTAACTGTTTCATGTGAATAATTTTTAAAATTGATGGTACAATTTTATCAGATGAAATGGTGAGAAACAATACCAACTACTTGGTAGATTATATAAACAGAAATACCAATTAGTTGGTATAGCGTATTTTCTTTTGAGATTGAAACTTTACAGAAAAAATACTTCCATTCATCGAGAAGGATTCTTGAGCAAAAAAATAAATTGTTATGAAAAAACAATACCGCGTTATTCTTTTTTTATGCTTGTACACACAGTTATATTCTGTAACAAGTTTATTTGCAAAAAATAATTTAACAGGCGATACAAGTTTTCAATACAAATTAAATGCGCTGCTAAAAGATGCCGACAGCAATTTTATAAATTATAAAAGCACAGAAATTAATTATCTGCACTATAACAGTAAAATTGAATTAAGCAATACCCCCGGTAATACTACGATTGGAAAAGAGTTTTCTTTTTCGAAATGGACTTTAACTGCTATTCTTTATTCTGGCATTACACAACAGGAAGCAGAGCATTATTTTTATTATTACGAACATATTCTTTCGGAGATGTTTGCGAACACTTGTTTTTCAAAAAAATATACTGCACCCAACACTTCATTCCCGATACAAACTTCATACAGCAGAAAAACAAGCGACAATAGTTTTGAGCCATCCCGTATGCATATCACTGCTTATAAAAATAACAGTAACCAATATCAGGTGGTTATTACCATCGAGGGTGGTGCTAAAAGTATTTGTACAATACTTAATCCCGATTCAACAAAAATTAATCCCGATTATAGACATGTTTTGCAATACATTGTAAGCAGTTTTTATAATAATAAAGTACAGGAAAATTTAGTTGAGGAATTAATAAAAGGAACCGATAAATTTCCGGGAGGGGAAGCCTATAGGTCTAAATATTGTTTTGAAAACGCCAATTGCAAGATAATTAAAGGCGTTGATGGATATTTTATGAAGATCAGATATGAGCAAAATATGAATGAAGAACAGAAAGACGAATACTTTAATACATTGTTTAATTCTATTTATCATTCATTGTGGAATGTGTTTGTGTGGTATAAAGAAACCGGAGATGTTATTGACGATAAAAGCTCTAAAATTATTTTCTGTCTGGATACTGATCATATATATACTAACAATCTTCATAAAATAGTTTTGCAAAAGCATTCAGGCAAATGGGAAACTTTATTCGGAAAAATATCCATAACTATTCAGTAAAACTGTGATAACGAAAATCAATGAGAAACTTTTTATTATTTGAAGTGTCATGTAATATTCATGATGAAAAAATCTTGTCAGAAATATTAAAATCCAGATTATCGTAACAAGAATAAATAAAGTTTGTTAGTAAAATTAGTGTTGCCCGATTTCTTTCGGATTGTTTATATTCGAAAAATCAAAACCTCTCACCGATGACTTCACCTCAACGATTTCAAGCACTCGATGTATTTCGCGGTATGACCATTTGCTTTATGATTATTGTAAATACGCCCGGAAACGATGTAACTTTTTCTCCTTTATTACATGCAAAATGGCATGGCTTTACGCCAACCGATCTGGTGTTCCCGTCATTTTTATTTGCTGTTGGTAATGCCATGAGTTTTGTTATGGTAAAATGGAATACCAAAACGCAGGCAGAAGTCCTCACCAAAATTTTTAAACGTACGGCATTGATTTTTTTGTTGGGTTATTTAATGTATTGGTTTCCGTTTTTTCGTTTAGATCAAACAGGCCATATAACTGCAGCCCCTTTTAACGAAACAAGGATATTGGGTGTGTTGCAGCGCATTGCTTTGTGCTACGGCATTGCCGCATTGATGATCTATTATTTAAAACCTAAAACAACATTGATTGTAAGCATTGTTTTATTATTTGTGTATTGGCTATTGATGTACGCATTTGGCGATTATACCATGTTGGGCAATGCAGGATTAAAATTTGATCTATGGTTAATGGGCGATAAACATTTGTATCACGGCGAAGGAGTGGCTTTTGATCCCGAAGGTTGGGTAAGTACCATTCCTGCTATCGGCAATGTTGTTGCGGGTTATATTGCCGGGCAATTTATTCAGCAAAAAGGAAAAACTTATGAAGGATTATCCAAATTATTATTGGCAGGTTTTACATTATTTGTTATTGCTTATTTCTGGAACTTATCATTCCCCATCAATAAAAAATTATGGACAAGCTCTTTCGTAATACTCACAGTGGGACTGGATTGCATGCTGTTGGCTGCTATCATTTATCTCATCGATTTTAAAAATAAAACAAAAGGCGTTTATTTTTTTGAAGTGATTGGGAAAAACCCATTGATTATTTATCTGTTATCAGAATTAATGGCAACAGTACTTTATATGATTCATGTTGGCAATAAAAATTTATTCAGTTGGGTATACAATAACATTTTCAGTTACGCCGGTGATTATTTTGGTTCATTATTTTTTGCAATAAGTTATATGCTGATATGCTGGAGCGTTGGATATGTGATGGATAAAAAGAAAATTTATATAAGAGTATAATCAATCGGAACTTGAAGCATAAAAATGGTTTAAATAAATTCATCTCTGTGAATTTATTTAAACCATTTTTTATGAAACTGTAATATTCTTATAAGCTTTTGAGGATCCAAAAAGTTGTTGCAATACTACCTATAAGTGCAGTTAAAGAAGCAGCCTCGCCAATACCGGACCTGTTATTATTCCTTGATTTTTTAAGAGGCACATATATTTCCGATCCGGGTTCTATTTTTGGATATTGTTTGAAAAAAAGAAAGTGGTGCGTTTTTGCTACCTCGCCATTGGCGTATAATACAAAACTCCTGTTACGTTGCACCGAATGTATAAAGCCACCGGATTCATTAATATAATCTCTGAATTTTTTATCGGCATCAAAAACTATTTGCTTAGGTAAATACACACCGGTTGTTGTTTTAACTGTTTCTACTTTTCTGGGAACACTTAGAACATCTCCTTCTGCAACCATGATATCATATTTTGATCCCGGATGCAGAACGGCTTCATCTAACTTGATGCCAACAGAACTGGTAGAAACATTTATTTTATTATTTAAACTATCGCTGTTCAAGCTTTTCAGGCTATCGGATTTACCCAGCAAATTGGTTTGTTGTATTTCCTGTATTTTTGAATTTGTTTGTTCTGTTTTTGAACGAATTAATACAGCTCCTTTTGGATAAGCTTCTTTTCTAAAACCACCTGCTCTTTGTATGAGATCAGATAAGCGTTCTTTTTCTTTAATAACGGTGTAATTACCCGGATATAATACATAACCTTCAACCATTATGTTTCCCTGCTCTTTATAGGAAGGATCTTTGCGCACAGATATGATATCAAATGGCTGTAATTTAACAGGAGCAAAATCTTTTGCGAAAGTTAAATTTTTATTTAGTTCGATTGTTTCTACAATGGCATATTGCTCCATTTCACTGTCTGTGCCTGTTCTGATTCTTCTTGATATTTCTATGCGTTTATTACTTGCGCCTTCTTTAAAACCTCCTGCCAATAAAATTAATTCCTGAAGAGACAGATTATCAACAAAATTAAACGAGCCCGGTTTTAATACTTCTCCATTAATACTAACAGTATAAGCTTCTTTTAATTCATCGATGGAATAAACATGTACATTATCTTCTTTCTTCAGATTAATAATTGTTTTACCTGTAATTACATCTGCTACGCTAAAATCAATTGCTTCGGGTTGGAATGTTGAATCTTTACGGTTAATAACGCCTCTTTTTATATAAGCATTTTCTTTTAATGAAACTTTTTGCAGCAGGGTTTGCAGATTGGAATATTCGGATAACGAATAGATTCCAGGATAATAAACAGCACCGTCAATATTTATTTTATTACTAAACTTATCGGCTATTTCATCCACTTTAATTATATCTCCCTGGCTCAACGCAAAATGAGGAAATGCTTCTGAAGTAACATTAATAATTTCTTTTTCTTTTTTACCAATTCTTATTACCCTTATCAAATCTCTGTACGCAGTTTCTGTAAAACCACCTGCTATTTCTACCAATTCTTTTAATCCGTTTTGAGGCTCGATTTCATAAACGGCACTGCGTTTTATTGCACCTTCAATACTTACCCTGCAGTTGTAAACATTAATTTTTATGATATCATCATCTTGCAAACGATAATTCTTCGACAGGTCTCCATGTAACAAAAAATCGTACAAATCAAACACCACAATGGTCTTACCATTTCTTACCAATTCAATATTCCTGTACGACCCGATATTATTGGGCCCGCCCGAAAGGTATAATGCATTGGCAATGGTAGCTAATGAAGGTAATGTATAGGTACCAGGCTTTTGCGTTTCACCAATTAATGTAACGCGTATGCTTCTTATCTGTCCTAAACTGATTTGTATAGAAGTTTGCCCGGTTTTTATTTGCGGATATATTTTTGTGAGTTGAATTTTTATTTTTTGTTGTGCCTCATCAAAACTCAATCCCGAAATTTTAATCGGCCCTAAATTAGGGATTCGGATATCGCCTTCTGTTGAAACTTTTAATTTGTAGGTGACATCGGAATAACCGAAAAGGTCAATATTTAATTGATCGTTGGTGCCAATAACATAATTTTTTGGAGTTGCGATTTGTAAATTTGGCTCGAAGGTTAAGTTTTCTTTACTAAATAATTCGGAACCAAATACTAAAAGATTATTCACTTTTTGTGGAGTGGCAGTTGGTTTTTCGATGATTGTATTTTTACGTGTGTCAGCTACAACATCAGTAACGCTTTGTGTTGCATTTGCATGATTTATTGTTTGAATGCGGACACGTAATTTATTTATCTGTTCGTCTGATAACCCTTTTTCTTTTGCCTTCGCTGTTAATTCTGCTTCACTCATTCCGGAGGCATTTGCAACTCCTAAGTACTGGACTATTTGCTGATCACTTAACTGATCAATATTTACCGGCAAATTTTGCGAGAATGACTGAAAACATAAGATCACCGTTATTAATAATGAGGTAAAAAAAACTCGATATTTTTTCATTTTATGGGGGAATGAAATTGGTTTACAAATTTAATTTTTTGAAATTTTTTATCTTTTCATAATCAATCATGACTATTTTTTTAGCTAATAAAGTGATTACAAAAAAAGCATTGGAGTTTCAATGGAGAAATTGGATGTTTTGGTTGCATTCCTTGGGACGGAGTATCTTTACGAAGTTAGATAGAAATGTTGATTAAGAAAAAAAAAGAAGGCATTTAAAAGAAATTGTAACAATTATTTTTTATCGAGTTGTTTTATGATGACAGATTTATTATTTGAAAGATAATAGTTCTCTAAACATTCAAAATGAAAAATTCTGTATTCATTCAATATCATATAATTTTATTGAATGAACCGCATAGATCGCCTTTTTGGTATTCTTACTTTGTTGCAATCACGCAAATTTGTTGCATCCGAAAAAATTGCCGATAAATATCAGATCAGCATCCGTACTGTTTATCGCGACATAAAATCGTTAATCGAATTAGGCATCCCCGTAAGTTTTGAACAAAGCAGAGGTTATTTTATTGTGCAGGGTTATTTTTTGCCGCCGGTATCTTTCAGTACCGAAGAAGCTAATGCACTTTTGCTGATAGAATCTTTGGTAAACGGATTTACCGATAAATCCACACAACAATATTATACAACAGCACTCGATAAAATAAAAGCAGTTTTAAAAGGGCAGCAAAAAGATAAATTAGAAAACATGTATGAAAAGATATTGCTGCAAAAACCTTCCTGCTATAATATGCATTTTGATTATTTACCCATTTTACAAAATGCAATTGCTGCCACAACTGTTATTGAAATTGAATATAAAAACACTAAAGAAGAAATAAGTAAAAGGAAAATAGAACCGGTGGGACTTATTTTTTATGCTTTTAACTGGCACCTTATTGCATGGTGTTATAAACGCAGCAGTTATCGCGATTTCAGAGTTTCACGGATCATAAAAATTACAGATACAGGCCAGCCATTTAAAAAACAGGACCATATTAAACTAAGCGATTACATGAAAGAATTACCAGTAGATTATTAATTTTAAAACGACTGACATAAGGTTGTCAGTGGGTGTTATTTTTTTTGTGTTCTAAAACAAATAAATATGACATTCCTTCAATCGTTCTTATCAGAACTCGAAAAAGAAGCAAACACTACACGCAAAATGCTTAGCCGTGTGCCCGACACAAAATTTAGTTGGAAACCTCACGAAAAAAGTATGAGCCTTTTGCAATTAGCTACGCATGTTGCAGAAATACCTTCATGGCTTGGCATGGTGCTTAACACTTCGGAACTTGATTTTGCCAATAACAGTTACAATCCTGCTGTCATCAACAATTCGAAAGAATTAATGGAACATTTCGAAACATCATTAAAAGATGGAAAAGAACAGTTGGCTAAAGCAAATGATAAACAATTGTTAGAAGAAACATGGACAATGCGAAGTGGCGACAAGATTTTCAGTACCGAAACAAAATTAGAAGTGTTGCGTGGTTGCTTTTGTCAGATTGTTCATCATCGTGCGCAATTGGGTGTGTACCTGCGTTTGCTCGATATTCCAATACCGGGCAGTTATGGCCCAAGTGCCGATGAACCAAACTTTTAAAATAAAAAGCCGTTCAAAAAAAATATTGAACGGCTTTTTATTTTAAATCATTGTTCCTTGTGTCGCACAGTTGTTCACATATTTTTTAGTCTTTTAATAAATTTAATATTAGTTAAAAAAAGAAAGAAATAATCAGGATAGCGATTTCAATGTAATAGAAACCAAATTATTCCCATCAATCGTAATACTTTTTTTATTATCAGCGTCTTGTGGTGTTGGATAAAAAAGCCAGTTATTCTGATTATACAAATCACTATTATAGATATTATTTTCAAAATAACCATAAATAGTTTTAGTATCCTTAAAAATGAGTTCGACTTTGTTCGGGCTAATTGTTATAGCCGTATCTCTTCCAAAAACAAAATCACCTATTTCTTTATTTGTCATTTTATTTTGTTTTGTCAAATGTAATAAACTTTATAAATGAGTGAGAAACAGATTTTATTTATAATTGTTCAAACCTTGCGGTGAAGTGGCGCAGTAATGGCGTTTCATAAATTATTTTATAGCCTTTAATTTTTTCTCTTCGTTTAAATACTTCAATAATTACTTCGGCAACATAATCAATATGGCTTTGTGTGTAAACTCTTCGCGGAATAGCTAACCGCACTAATTCCATCGGTGCAGGAATTGTTTTTCCGGCAGCATCATATTTCCCAAACATTACGGTACCAATTTCAACACCGCGAACACCGCCTTCAATAAATAATTCACTGCATAAAGTTTGCCCGGGAAATTCTTCAGAAGCAATATGCGGCAAAAATGCTTTAGCATCTAAATACACTGCATGGCCACCCGTTGGTTTTATGTAGGGCACACCAACAGCATCTAATTTTTCTCCTATGTATTCAATGCTGCGAATGCGATACTTTAAATAATCTTCTTCCATCACTTCTTTTAATCCAATGGCAATAGCGTCTAAGTCACGCCCCGCAAGGCCTCCGTAAGTCGGGAAACCTTCGGTGATGATTAAAAGATTGCGGCATTTTGTTGCCAATGCTTCATCATTCATGGCAAGAAAGCCGCCAATATTTGCAAACGCATCTTTCTTTGCACTCATGGTACAACCATCGGCGTAAGAAAATAATTCCTGTGCAATTTCGAAAATGGATTTATGCTCAAATCCTTTTTCTCTTTGTTTAATGAAATAACAATTCTCTGCAAACCTGCATGCATCAATAAAAAACGGAACATCATATTTTTTGCAAATGATGCTTGCAGCTTTTATGTTTGCCATGCTGACCGGCTGGCCGCCGCCCGAATTATTTGTTACTGTAATTATTACCAACGGAATATTTTCGGCGCCTTTTTCAATGATTGTTTTTTCTAATGCAATTAAATTAATATTTCCTTTAAACGGCGCAATGAGCGATGGTTGTTTTCCTTCATCGCATAATAAATCAATTCCTTCGGCGCCTGTAAACTCAATGTTGGCACGGGTTGTATCGAACAAGGTATTGCTGATAAAATATTTTCCTTTGCCGCCGGTAATGCTGAATAATATTTTTTCGGATGCCCTTCCCTGATGTGTTGGAATAATATATTTCATGTGTGTGATGGAAGAAACGGTTTCTTCAAATCTGAAAAAACTATCGCTGCCGGCATAACTTTCATCACCGCGCATAATACCTGCCCATTGTTCGCTGCTCATGGCACTGGTGCCGCTGTCGGTAAGCAAATCAATAATTACATCTCTTGCTTTAATTAAAAAAGGATTATAAAAAGCATCGCGCAAAATATTGATGCGTTGTTCTTTTGTGGTGAAACGAATGGGTTCAACCGATTTTATTTTAAACGGCTCTATAATTGTTTTCATGAAAAAAATTAATGAATGATAGAATTAATGAATAATAGAATGAGTGAATGATAGAATGTTTGAGTAATTTTTTTTATGTTACGAACTTTTGAATTTCAATTTAGCTGCGGTTGCGTCGCACACTTCAACTGAGGAAAGCTGTGAGCGTTTGCTCGAAGTTCGTGGCTCGCTCCTCGTAGCTCAGAACGTACAAGAGTGCGACGCAAGCCTCATCTGCCTTTCAGGCATCTTCTTCTAAAGGAGAAGAAAAATGGATGTTATCTGTTTCTGCCATGAAAATCATCGGCTCAAATCAAAAAAAATAATTAAATAAAAAAGAATCGAAAGAAACTAAGTGGGACTTTTAATAATATTTTTCCAGAGATTCATTGTACTAAACAATTGTTATCCAAATGTAATTAAAATATTAAGTTCAATATTAACAAACCTACTACCGGTATAATTGCGTACATTTGCCGCCTTAAATTTTTACATGGAAATCAGAAACATCGCTATTATTGCCCACGTTGACCACGGTAAAACTACTTTGGTGGATAGGATTTTGCAAACTACTAAAGTGTTCAGGGAGAATCAGGAAACCGGCGATTTGATCATGGACAGTAATGACCTTGAAAGAGAAAGAGGTATTACCATTTTTTCTAAAAACGCCTCTGTTCAGTACAACGGAGTAAAAATTAATGTAATCGATACTCCGGGCCACAGCGACTTTGGCGGCGAAGTAGAACGCGTTTTAAAAATGGCCGATGGCGTTGTATTATTGGTTGATGCTTTCGAAGGCCCAATGCCGCAAACAAGATTTGTATTGCAAAAAGCATTGCATCTTAACCTGCATCCAATTGTGGTTATTAATAAAGTTGATAAAGCAAACTGCCGCCCCGATGAAGTGCATGATGCCGTTTTCGAATTATTTTTTAACCTCGATGCCACCGAAGAACAATTAAACTTCCCTACATTTTATGGCAGCGGAAAAAATGGTTGGTTCAACGACAGCCTAACACCTACCGAAGATATTATTCCTTTGATGGATGGAATTATTAAATATGTTCCTGCGCCAAAAGTAAATGAAGGTACATTGCAGATGCAAATTACTTCATTGGATTATTCTTCTTTCTTGGGAAGAATAGCTATCGGAAAAGTAACTCGCGGTTCGGTAAAAGAAGGACAAACCATTGCACTGGTACAAGCCGATGGTTCAATAAAAAAATCCAAGGTAAAAGAATTATATGTTTTTGAAGGAATGGGCAAACGCAAAGTAACCGAAGTGTTATCGGGCGATTTGTGTGCTGTTGTTGGATTAGAAGAATTTAATATTGGTGATACCATTGCAGATATTGATAACCCCGAAGGCTTACCGGTTATCAGTGTGGATGAACCAACAATGAGCATGTTATTTTCAATCAACAATTCTCCTTTCTATGGAAGAGATGGAAAATTTGTTACATCGCGCCACTTACGTGATCGCTTAATGAAAGAAACAGAAAAGAATTTGGCATTGCGTGTAGAAGATACCGATAGCGCCGATAGTTTCTTAGTATTTGGCCGCGGTATTTTGCACCTTGGTATTTTAATAGAAACCATGCGCCGCGAAGGATACGAATTAACTGTTGGTCAACCGCAGGTTTTGGTAAAAGAATTAGTAGGCAAAAAACATGAACCATACGAAACATTGGTGGTTGATGTTCCTGCTGAATTTAGTGGTAAGGTAATTGATCTGGTTACACAACGCAAAGGTGAAATGCATGTGATGGAAAGCAAAGGCGAAATGCAACATCTCGAATTTGAAATTCCTTCGAGAGGCTTGATAGGCTTGCGTTCGCAGATGCTTACCAATACTGCCGGCGAAGCTGTGATGGCACATCGTTTTAATGAATATAAACCATGGAAAGGGCCAATCCCCGGAAGAAATAATGGTGTGTTGATTGCAAAATTCCAGGGAACCACAACTGCTTATTCGATCGATAAATTACAGGATCGCGGAAGTTTCTTTATCGATCCGGCCGAAGAAGTTTATGCCGGTCAGATTATTGCCGAACATATTAAGCCGGGCGATTTAAATGTGAATGCAGTGGAAATGAAAAAACTTACCAATCACCGTGCAAGCGGCAGCGATGATAGTGTTAGGATTACGCCAAAAGTTCAATTCACATTAGAAGAATGTATGGAATATATTCAGCAGGATGAATGTATTGAAGTAACTCCAAAAAATATCAGAATGCGTAAATATATTTTGGATGAAGAAGACAGAAAGAAAGCATCTCGGACAATGAAATCAGAAGCATTAGGATAATTTTATTTCTGAAACAATTTTTAAACCTTCGGATTTTTATCCGAAGGTTTTTTTATGCGTTAGCATTAAAAAAAAAGGAAGGCATAAAAATGCCTTCCTTTTTCCATCACTCACAAAATTATTTTTTATTTTTTGCTTACAATTACATTTTCAACATAACTCGTGTTAATATTCACATCAAAACTTTGATGGAAATCTGCTTTATTAGATCTGATGTAGAAAGTAAGTTTGTTTACATCGGTATCTTTTGGTAAAGCATAAGTGTGCGAAAATGCTATTTCTTTAGAAGCAGTGTTGTAAAGGGTTTCGCCCGATTCATCAATGATTGATAATGTAAAAAATTCACCCTTGCTGTTGTTATATTTAACGCTGAACAATAAGTAATCTTTGTTAACACCTTCGTACTTGATTGTTGCATTGCTGTTGTTTTCGCTTACAACATTCTTTTTGGCATTATCATTGGCATAAATTTCATTTTGTGCCGATAAAAATAATACTGCTGCTAAAATGCTTCCTGCAAAAAATTTTTTTGCTCCTGTGTTTAATGTTTGATTTTTCATGTCTTTTCTTTTTAATGATTAAAAAATTGTTACCCCATACGTCAAACAAATGTTTTGAACGTTCAAATACTCGTCAGTAAATTTCATTAAATGGTCAGGTGCAACTCGAACAGGATATTATTTCATGAAGACAAGCAGCGACGTTTAAATGTTACGTGCAGAACTGCTTTTACAAACATTAATACCCAAAACTAAAAAAGGTAACCCGCTTATTTTTATAGCCCGTTTGTTAAAAAATTATTAACAGGCAATTTGAGTATTGTGTTTTTTGTTACCGGCAGTAGTTTTTTATGGCCCGCCCGAACGTAATATTAAAATATTTTTTATGATACCAGCGTTCGATACGGGCGGGCATCCCGGTTGCGTCGCACTCTTGTACAATATAACTTATGGCATCAATCAAAAAATAAATTCTAAAATTATTACTTATACCTGCACCGGTTTATTTAATGTTTGCCATAACAGATCTTTTAATTCTATCAAACCTTTGTTGGTGATGGATGAAATAAATAAGTGAGGAATATTTTGCGGCAATTCTTTTTCAATGGCTTCTTTTAATTCATCGTCCAGCATATCGCTTTTACTGATGGCAATGATGAAATCTTTCTGCAACATTTCGGGATTATATTCTTGTAACTCGTTGTATAAAATTTCGAACTCTTTTTTATGATCGTTGCTGTCGGCCGGAATTAAAAATAATAAAATCGAATTGCGTTCAATGTGCCGCAAAAACCGGTGGCCTAATCCTTTTCCTTCGGCAGCTCCTTCAATAATTCCGGGAAGATCGGCAATGCAAAAACTTTTTCCGTCGCGGTATTCTACCATGCCCAATTGCGGAACCAAAGTGGTAAAAGCATAGTTGGCAATCTTTGGTTTTGCAGCGGTGATCACACTTAGCAAAGTTGATTTGCCTGCATTGGGAAATCCCACCAAACCCACGTCGGCCAATACTTTCAGCTCTAAAAATTTATATCCTTCAACGCCTTCTTCGCCGGGCTGAGAATGTTCGGGCGCCTGATTGGTTGCTGTTGCAAAATTAGAATTACCCAACCCGCCACGGCCTCCACGCATCCAAATAATTTCTTGCC
>DATAMD010000118.1:0-1595 GCA_036260755.1 Chitinophagaceae bacterium
AACATATAAAACTTTTGCTCAGTTGGGTTCAAAAAGAGAAAGAACCTGAGCGCTTTTTGCTTCAATGGAGTGGAACCATTTTTAAATATCCATTAACTTACAAGCAACTTCACCACCGCATACTGCACATGTTTGCAGCAATGGTTTTTGGTATGATTTATGTATAAGCTGCGTTGCCGTGAGTTGGTCTAAAGTAAAATCACAAGCATTAGGATTCTTCCCACTATTTGAATTAGCTAAAATCGAGGCGGTGATGATTACACCTAGGATAGATATTACTATTTTAGATTTTTTATAATACATATTTCATGCCCCTCTATGCTTTTGAATTTTTTGATACCACAATCGTAAATTAACCACGCACATATAGAAAACACCAACCTAATTATGGCAAATGCTAATTGATCGTGGTCTGGCAAATAGGCAATAAGTGCTGCAATTGCTCCAGCACCAGCTACTAGCATAAAAACCATACAATGCGCCAGCGTATCCAGCAATGTTACCAAAAGGTGTAAATGCTATTGCAAAAGCATTTGGCCAAATGAAAGTTGAACCGAGATAGAACAATATCACTGGTACCATAATTATCCATATATTCATCCCTATTATGAAATAGGAGATCAGCATATACGTTGGGGTCTAGGTAATTTAGATAAATAGAAAGAACCGTCAACGCTAGTAACAGGATTAAAAATTGGCTATTGCTATTAGGAATAAGTTCCCTAGGTACCCTCTCATTATGATGAAATCACTTAGCCGTTTTTTTTTCGCCCATTTGTTCTTATAAAGTTCCATGCTCAGCAAGCTCCATTCTCATTGTGAAAATCACGTTTTTGCGGTATTTCAGAGGTAAGTGTAAAACCGTTTCTTTCATAACATCGGCGAGCTGGCATATTGAACTCAAAAAAATATAAATAAACATAATAAAGCTTAAGTTCGATAAAGGCTAATTTTAAAATGCCTTTTAACATTTTATTTCCATAACCTTGGGAGCATAAATCAGGGTTAATAATAACGCGGCTCAAGTATGCACTTTTTCTCTTACCATCGAATATTCTAATGTTATCTAATTCGATATATCCTATAATTTTATTTACACCCTTGTCCTCATCAACTGCAATATATGCATGAATAACTTTAGGTAATTTATTTGTAAGCAGTATGCGGTGGTGAAGTTGCTTGTAAGTTAATGGATATTTAAAAATGGTTCCACTCCATTGAAGCAAAAAGCGCTCAGGTTCTTTCTCTTTTTGAACCCAACTGAGCAAAAGTTTTATATGTTTGGGTTTCTTTTAACAAGTATAGCAGGGGAATGCAGCCAGTCTCACACAATCTGCCACGAGGACACCAGCCACCATGAGCAATTTTTAATTTAATTGCCACGTTTAAAGCTGCTTGATCAACGCCCGTTTGCCCACCAGAAACAATCTTTTCTAACATAACATTGCCTCGTCTTCAGAACCTATCAGCTTATATTTGAATATTAACAATGAAAATCTTATGTTAACTGAAACCGTAAGCTGACAAAACCAAATGTGTTAGCGTAACAACTATGAAATTCATATCATTCACACCCAAACATATAAAACTTTTGC
>DATAMD010000267.1:0-2155 GCA_036260755.1 Chitinophagaceae bacterium
GGTATTTTATTGGTTAAGGTGTAATTTATTTTTCCATCATCGGTTATATCATCATTCAAATAATCGTATTGAAAACGTGTAGCAGCTACACATGTTTTGGTGGCACGCATTACATCTACATCGGCTTCGTCCAATGTACTCATAAAAATATTTCGTGGGTTGCTGTGCTTTACTTCTAAATTGCCCACACCGCAACACATATCCCAAACAATATATTCTCGTTGCCAATTAGTGCCTAATGTTTCGGAAAGTTTATCGTACGCTTTATCTACCACATGCAACGGTGTATAATAAGCACCTTTAAAACTGCGTTCGTCAATAGGTATTAAACTGTCTCTGCGTTCTAATAAATAATTACGGTATTCCTGTTTTGGAGGCCGGTGGTAAATGGCCCAAAATTGGCGGTAACCTTCTTTGCTGCCTAATTCAAATAATTTTCCATTCAAATTAAAAACAGGCGCATTGTTTTTATGTAATAATTCGGCAGGCAAATTTTCATGTGTGCTAACATTGCCATCGCTCATAATATCGGCAAAAAATAAAAGTGCATAATCGTCTTGGGCCACGCCTTTTATTTCGTTACCAATCATTAATATCCATTTATCAAAAACCTGTTTTAAATTATCGGGTGTTATTTGTGTGCGGATAATGTCGCCGCTTTTTATGGCGTTTTTTATAGTGCTTATAAATTCGTCTTCGTGTGTTTCTATTTTAAAACTTACCAAATAAGTACCAATGTAGGCACTCACCACATCTAAAGCTTCCTGTGTATAACCGCTTGCACTTTTGCCCCATTTAACAGGTTGCTTTTTATTATTGAGTAACGGTAAAGCATCGGCAGTTTTCATTAAAGCTGCTTTCTTGGTATCGATAACACATAAAAACGGCGGAACATCTTCACCTTTATTTAAAGCCTGTTGCACATAATGCAGCAGTTGTGTAAACATTTGATAAGTGCTGTGTTTATAACCGTCCTTTGCTTCGAACCAAATTTCTTTTGTTTGAATATCAATTAAATTTTTGCTGTAGCTTTTTAACCCCAATGCTTTAATGTAAATATCTTTTACATCTTCTTCGGTTTTGACTTGTTGCAGTTTATTGTAAAGTGTCATGCTCTATTTTTTGAAGCCTTAAATTTCGTTTCAATTTAATGTCATCTTGCATTAAATATTTTTATAAATCTAAAACAATTTTGTTTGCCGCTTCGCGTTTTGTTTGATCGATAATTTTAGCGTAAATCTGTGTAGTTTTTAATTCTCTGTGGCCCAACATTTTTGAAACGGTGTAAATATCTGTTCCCTTACTTAATTGCAAGGTGGCAAATGTGTGCCTGAAGCAATGAAAAGTTATTTTCTTTTTTATACCTGCATCAAATAACCATTGCAGCAAATGTTTATTTTGATAGGCAGAATATTGCAAACCTTCAAATACTTTATCGGTAAGCTGTTTGCGTTGGCCCAACAAACTAAAAGCCTGTTCGGATATTGGCATCATTTCAACGGCTTTTGTTTTTTTCTGTTTGAACTGAATAAAATAACCGTTGCCTTCAATAAATTCAATCTCACTCCAAATTAATTTTTCAATATCCGAAAATCGTAACCCTGTTAGTGCCGAAAATATTGCTGCACTTTTTAAAACAGGATTATTGCAATCTGTTTTAACCAGTTGATTCAGTTCTTCGATAGTTAAAAAATTTCTCTGCGTTTCGGCGGGCTTAACGTGTTCAATCTTTGCATTCAAATCAAATTGTAAATAATCGTCTTTATAAGCTTGCTTTAATGCGGCTTTCAGTTTGTTGAAATAGGATGCAATTGAATTTTGCGAAAGCTTTACTTTACTGCTTTTGTTGCTTTTTGTTGTAAAGAGATAGTCTTTAAAATCATTGCAAAACATTTCATTCAGATCGGTAAACTTTACATTACCGTTTGTGAATGAATTAAGATAATGATATGCAGAAACCCAATTATCGTAATTAGAAGATTTACGTTTATCGGCTAACTTTTTAAAATACTCAACAAAATTCAATTCGCCTTTCTCTTTTATTTTCAGTTGTTCCTTTTCATAACCTGTATAAATTTCCGGTTTGTTTAATTCGTTATCTCTTTTCTGTCGTATGTGTTCGGCTGTTTGTAAAGTTTCTTTATTATGCTGTTTA
>DATAMD010000289.1:0-1849 GCA_036260755.1 Chitinophagaceae bacterium
AAGCTTTTCGACTGTTGCCAATATAACTGTCCCAATCTTTCATATCGGCATTTGCAACACCTGCAATGCTGCCTGCTCCTTCAATTTTAAATTGCAAACGGTTACCGGCATTGGGTTGCAGCGTTCCGGCTTTATCGGTAATATCAATATTTACAAAACATAAATCCTGCCCGTTAGCAACTAATTTATTTCTGTCGGCAGTAAGTTTTATTTTAACGGCATCGCCTGCTGTTGTCAAAATTTTTGTTTCAACTTCTTTATCATTTTCAACAGCAACCGCTTTTAAAATTCCGGCTGAATAGGGAACTGAAAATGTTGCTTTAAACTCATTTTCCTGCGAAATATTTTTTTCATCAATCAATTTATCATTCAAATAAAGTTTCACTTTCGGGTATTTTGAATATACTTCTACTTGTAATGCTTTTCCCTCAAACCCTTGCCAGTTCCAGCTTTCATAAGTTGGATAAACAGACCACCATGTTTCTTTTATTTTTAACGGTTCGGGATTGGGTTCACGTACCGCCATGTATAATTTTTCATTATCGTTGTACAACATGCTGCGATAATGTGATATTGGTTTTCTGTTCCCAATCAAATCAATATCGCCGCAATAAGATCCATGCCATGGAAACATATCGTTATCCCAATTTTCGCCGGGTGTTTCGCCGGTATAATAAGTGCGGCCAATGCCGGCTTCGCCGAGATAATCTATTGCCGTCCAAACAAAATCGCCGATAACAAATTTATTTTCCTGCACCAATTTCCAATTTGCAAAAGCATCTTTCGGATACGATTCAGTTTGAACAATAATGCGGTTAGGAACACGCAAATGGTCTGCTGCTGCGGTGTTCAGGTGATAATTATATCCTGCTACATCATGCACATTGAATAAAGAATCTAAATTTTCCCATTTATCTAAATTTACAATTGCCGAAGTAATAGGGCGTGTTGTATCAATAGTTTTAATTTCGTTGTACAAAATTTTTGCAGTTGCAACTGCTTCGGGTTTGGCGCGTTCTACAATTTCGTTTCCAATACTCCACATAATAATTGATGGATGATTTTTATCGCGCAAAAGCATTGATTGCAAATCTTTCTTCCACCATTCATTAAAATATTTAGCATAATCATTTCCATTTTTTCCCCATCGCCAGCAATCAAAAGATTCATCCATTACCAGCAAACCTAATTTGTCGCAGGCATTTAAAAATGCTTCTGATGGCGGATTGTGCGATGTGCGAACAGCATTAAATCCTGCCGCTTTCAGCAATTCTATTTTACGTTCTTCGGCACGATCGTATGCAGCAGAACCAAGGCAACCGTTATCGTGATGAACACAACCGCCCGAAATTTTTATTGTTTTTCCATTTAACTGAAATCCTGTTTCGGCAGAATATTTTATGGTGCGGATACCAAAATTTGTTTTTGTTTCATCAACCGTTTTTCCTGATTTTGAAATGGATATTTTTGCAGTATATAAATTTGGATTTTCGGGCCACCATAGCGAAGGATTTTTTACAATGATGTTTTGAACAATTTCCTTTTCGCTATTGGCAGCAAGTTCAATGTTTGTTTGATTGTTTCCTGCACTTTGATAGCTATCATTAAAAATGTTTGTGCCGATAGAAATTTTTTGTGCCGATGATGTTTCGTTTTTAACGATGGTTTTAATTTGCACAGTTGCCTGCTTTGAGGTAACAGCATTAGTTGAAATAGCAACACCCCATTGAGCAATGTGTACAGGATTTGCAACCATCATCCAAACATGACGGTAGATGCCCGAACCGCTATACCAGCGGGTGTTTATTTGCTGCGAGTTATCAACTTTTACAGCAATTATATTTTCTTT
>DATAMD010000304.1:0-3352 GCA_036260755.1 Chitinophagaceae bacterium
GCTGCTGCATGCCCGCCTTTGCCTTTGATGGTAATATAAATTTCATCGGCACTTGCCATCACTCTTCCTTTTCTGAAACTTAATTTGCCGATGGGTAATTCGGGATGCACATGCAATGCCAGAATGCCCTGTGGCGTTGGGTTTGAGAGCACGCCGTCTTTAATTAATAAACTTGCACCACCGGGATTTTTTTCTTCACCGGGCTGAAAAATTAGTTTTAATGTTCCTTCGAAATCGTTTTTTATTTCGTTTAAAATTTTTGCTGCACCGAGTAAAATGGTGGTATGTACATCGTGACCGCAAGCATGCATCACACCATTATTTTTAGATTTATAATCAACATTATTTTCTTCCTCAATAGGCAATGCATCCATATCGGCACGCAAAGCGAACACACGGCTTTCGGGATTTTTTCCTTTGATGATGGCCACCACACCGGTTGTTGCTTTTATTTCAAAATCAATTCCAAGTTCTTTCAATTTTGATTGAATGAATTTGGATGTTTCGAATTCCTGATAACTTAATTCGGGATGTGCATGCAGATGATGGCGCACTTCGATGAACTCGTTTGCGTATTGTTTTGCTAATGTTTTTATTTTATGCAGCATAATTATTTAAGTTCATGGTTCATGATTCATGGTTTGCAAAAATAATGTTCTTTACTATGACCCATTAACCATTGACCTATTACCTATTGATTAATTTCTTCGTTGCTTTTCGGCGTATATTCAATTGCATCTTCCACAACATAAATTTCCTGAGAAAATGAATTGGTTATTTGTTTTCGATAGTTTTCGGCATCCTCTCTTTTTAAAAAATTCCCTATCCTTATTTTATAATTAGGTGCCTGAAAAATAATATAAGATTTTTGATCGGGGAATTTGGCCAGCACATCAGCTTTTATTTTAAATGCTTCATCGCGATTGCTGAGGCTGATGACCTGCACACGAAAACCTTTGTATAATCCGTTGCCGGTAAGCATTGCAGCGTGTTTGTTAATTTGAATTTGCTTTTGTGTTAACAAATCTAATCTTGCATCTTTATGAATAATGATGGTATCGTTTGCAAAAGAAATTTTTGTAAAAAATAAAATTGAAACTGAAAATAAAATCTTTATCCAATTCATAACTCATAATTTATAACTCATCACTAGTAACCCGCTTTTGCCGATCCAACGGTTTCTATCGGATGCCATGTTGTTTTAATTTCCTGCGCATCCATGATAAAATAAGGCGACTCTGCTTCGGCATCATTCTTCCAATTTACCGAATCATAAAACAAAACACGTTTTACATTTAATGAAGCTTTTTCCTGAATTAATTTTTTTGTTGCTTCATCTTTTTCGCAATAAATAATGGCATTCACATCCATGTGTTCTGCAAAATATTTTACCAATTCGGATGGCTTGCCTGTTAAAATATTTACCACGCCACCGGGTACATCACTTGAGTTTATTACTTCGGCAAAAGTTACAGAGCATAATGGCTTATCCTCCGAAGCCAGCACTACGCAAGTGTTTCCGCCTGCAATGATTGGTGCAATTACAGAAACTAATCCTAACAAAGAACTGTTTTGCGGTGCAACAATTGTTACAATGCCTGTTGGTTCGGGAACAGAAAAATTAAAGTGTGATGATGCAACCGGATTTACAGAACCAAACACCTGTTGATATTTATCGCACCAACCGGCATAATAAATTAGCCGGTCGATGGAAAGATTAATTTCGTTCTCCGCATCTTTTGCAGTTGCATCCTGTTTAATTAATTCATCAACAAATTGCGCTCTTCTTCCTTCGAGCATTTCGGCAATGCGATATAAAATTTGTGCACGGTTAAATGCTGCTCTGCCGCTCCAACTGCTGCAAGCTGCACGTGCAGCAACTATTGCATCGCGAACATCTTTACGCGAACTCAAACAAACATTGGCTAATGCTTGTTGCTTTTTATTTGTTGCAACATAATACCGGCCGCTTTCAGTTCTCGGAAATTGCCCGCCGATATAAATTTTGTATGTTTTTAAAACTTCTAATCTTGCTGCCATACTTTTTGTTTTACCACAAAGGACACAAAGAAGTCACAGAGTGTGGTTATAAAATAATTCGCTACACCTTCAGTTAATCTTTTAACATTGAAATTGATAAGCAAACCTAATTTTATATTCGATAATTTTAGATAAGTAAGAACTTGAGCCAGATGAACATCGGTAAATGCTTCAACTGATTTCAGTTCTACGATTAATTTATTTTCTACAATTAAATCAACCCGATAACCAATATCCATTTTTACTTCTTCAAAAATCAAAGGCAATGGTTTTTGTTTTTCAACAAACATTCCTTCTTTCTTTATTTTATAATACAAACACTCTTCATAGGCATTTTCAAGTAATCCCGAGCCAAGTGATTTATGTACTTCAATGGCGCATCCAATAATTTTTCTAGACAATTCGTTTTCTATTTCCATAAACAAAAAAACTTTGTGACTTCTTTGTGTTCTCTGTGGTTATAAATACGTTTTAATAAAGCTGAACAAAGAACTAACCGTACAAGTGTGCGACGCAACAAAAGCTAAATAGAGTTATAATTGTTAGTAACACAACTTTTCCTATTCCCCTTCAGGGGTTAGGGGTTTACATACGCACTCAACCCATGCAAACCGCCTTCTCTTCCAAAGCCGCTTTCTTTATAACCACCGAATGGCGATGTTGGATCAAACTTATTATAAGTGTTTGCCCAAATAACACCGGCCCGCAATTTTGATGTTAAGTTAAAAACCTTAGAACCCTTATCAGTCCACACTCCTGCGCTTAAACCAAATGGCGTGTTGTTTGCTTTTTCAATTACTTCATCATCGGTGCGGAAAGTTTGAATGGCTAATACCGGACCAAAAATTTCTTCCTGCGCAATGCGGCTCGATTGTGCCACATTGGTAAATAATGTTGGCTTGCAGAAGAAACCTTTTTTTGGTAATGCACAACTGCTTTCAAAAATTTCCAAGCCTTCTTTTTTTCCGATGCTGATATATTTATGAATAGTTTCTAATTGTTGTTTCGAATTAATGGCACCCACATCGGTATTCTTATCCATCGGATCTCCAACAATTAAAGTTGCAATTCTATCTTTCAATTTTCTCATCACTTCTTTATAAACACTTTCCTGCACAAACAATCTTGATCCTGCACAACAAACATGGCCCTGATTAAAATAAATGCCGTTAATAATTCCTTCAACTGCCTGATCAATTGCAGCATCCTCGAAAATAATATTAGCAGCTTTGCCGCCTAATTCTAATGTTATTTTTTTATTGCTTCCTGCAACAGCACGCTGAATAATTTTTCCAACTTCCGTTGATCCGGT
>DATAMD010000305.1:0-3315 GCA_036260755.1 Chitinophagaceae bacterium
GCTGAAACCGGGATGGGTTGAACGATAGTTAGCAATAAAACCTGTTATTTTTTCTTTTGTATCAACAGAGTTTTTAGAATTTACCAGCAATACCTGTAATTGTTGGGGGTATTGTTTTTGCAGGCTGTCTAATTGCTGAAAATGATGGATACAACTGCTGCACCAGGTGGCCCAGAAATCTATAATAGTATGTTTATTTTTAAACGGGGATAAAGGGATTTGCGAAACGGGGTAGTTGATGATATTGTTAAGTTGTACATCGGGCATGGTATCACCAATACCAAGCGGTTTTATTTGTGCATAAAGGTTGAGTAATGGCAATAGGATGGCCAGTATGCTTATAAGGCGTCTTCTCATGGTTTGAGTTTTGTTTGTTGAAAAGAAATTTTATAAAAAGAGGGCTTTGTCTGCCTGCAGCAACAGCCGCTATCAAAAAGCAAATGAGAAAAACTAAAACCAAAAAAACGATAGCGGGCTGTTGGTAAAGAATTGATACAAATGCTTTAAAAATTATACAGGGTTCTTAGGCTTTTTGGCAAAGAGAATTTTGCTGTTATTTACTGTTGTTGTTTGAAAATGGCGGGACTTATGAGAGCGGGGATATTTTTTAGAATTTTTTATCTGCTGCATGATTAATGCATAGAGCATAGTATGCAGCACCTGTTTAGGCAGAAAATGAACTGATGAAAAGTATATATTGTTTTTACTTTGAGGCATTCGTCAAATTTTTTTGAATCCAATTCAAAAAAGCCTCGTTGGTAGTTGAAAAATGCGGCCGCGTGTTTTTAAAAATAAGCGTGGCACTCAACTTACCGTTCTGAAGGGTTGGTACGCCCTGAACACGACTAAGAAGAGCCCACGCCGTAACGTGGGCATCCAGCTTATCATCCCGTGTTCTTTTGAAAAGTACCAATTTTCAGAACGAGACTTAGGCGAATGCTTCAAATAATTTCATTGAAGAATCGCAAAATTAAACACTTGCGTTCATTTGTTTACAACAATCAATTAAATAAACAAATATGTAC
The DNA here is from genome assembly GCA_036260755.1 of Chitinophagaceae bacterium. GTDB lineage: Bacteria > Bacteroidota > Bacteroidia > Chitinophagales > Chitinophagaceae > CAIQDX01. Next base: position 1,026 of record DATAMD010000305.1, read on the forward strand.
AATATTGTGAACAAAAAAGTAAAATAATATATTTTTTGGTATTTTTTTTTAAACATTTTTGTTAATTTCTTTACTCCCTTGAAAATCAATAAGAAACATAAACACAGAGGGGAATTGCTGCAGCAAATTGTTGCAGAAAGCGGATTAACTATAACATTTGTTACCAAAAAAGCCGGGTACAGCAGATCAAGTTATTACAATCATATTGTGGATCCTGATTTGCCGTTGGAAATTTTAATTGAATACGGGAATGTGCTGAAATATAATTTTATTGAAGAATTTCCCGAGATATTCAAAAATACGTTGGGCGAATCATCTCAGCCATATACACCCGAATCAAAGCCCGATACGATTGAAGAGGCTATCCGCCAACTAAATATCTAGAAAGAAAAATATTTTGAACTGCTGGAAAAATACAGGGCTGCTTTAGAGCAGCAGATTAAGAAGGGGATGTAAAGTATTGAAGATATTTAGGTTTTTTATGGGTTAAAAATTGATTTTTTGGGAAGTGTAGGTGGCAAAAAATTAGCGGAGTTTGAAAAATGATTATTGCTAAATCATCTGCAAATTTTACAAGCTCTCCGGCCATATTTTTTTACAGTATTGTTTAGAGTGACCTTAATTAGTGAAGTGTATAAAAAATAATTAAATTTTAAAAGTGGCTGTTTGAAAAAAGGAGTATTTACATGAAAAATAAAAAACAATGTTCATTCTTTAGTGGGTCGTGGTGTAAATTTATTACCAAAAATCTTTACACCTACATAATTGTAAATTAGATTTATTGACTTGCTTGTGAGTGGATATTTACGAGGTTCATTTTTATCCAAAATATCAAGATCTTTAGCTTTAGCTAATTCGTTTAAATAATACTGATAATCTACCTTTTCATTTTCGTTTGCTTTTTTTTGCCAAGTCAACCATTATTGAAAAAAATGCTTGAAAGCCAATTGTAGTATGTAAGATATTAAACTCAGAATCTAATAACCAATAACTTTCTCCAGTATCATTTACATAAGTATCCTTTACTGCTTTAAAAAAAGTTATTAATAATTTTAATAATAATACTGTCTTGATTTGTACCGTAATAATTCCTAAAAATCAAATATTCATTAGCAGGATTTTTAATAACATACTCTCTTGGCTTATTTTTTTCTATTTCTGCTGCTTTAATGTTTTGCGAAATTTGAAATAATATTGATTTAACAGCAGTAGCTTGTGACAATGGTGGTGCTGAAGCTGATTTATATTTTGCTCCCGCAAGTTTAATTCTATTATATAATGGAGATTTTTCAGAAGCATTTAAGGCAAGCATAACTTCTAATGATGTTTTTTGAGGAGAATCATTTTTACTTAACCCAAAAAGGCTATAAACCAAATCTTCCGAAACTCGAGTTTGGGTTCTATTAATGGTTGAAAAGACCATTGCTTGATATTCCGGTATTGGATCAATAAAAAAAGTAACAACAATTTCAAAGTTTTCTAATCTTTTAAGTAATGCATTTTGATTTTTTAAATCTATTTCAAATGGTTGTGGTTCTTTAGCTGTTCTTACTGCGTTTTCAAGATTTAAAATTGTATCATTAGTTCTTTTAATAGCCTTTTCAATACCAGCGACTCTATGTTGACCATCAATGATAGTTAAATAAATATGCCCATTTTCTTTTTATTTTCTGTTAAAACAAAATCATTAAACTCTATTTCCGTTTCGGTACTCGTTATATCATTAATCTCATTTATGGCAATTAAAGGAATAGCGACAACTATATTAGTAGGAAAAAAAGCATCGATATCATGGATTAAAAAATCGGCAATAGCATCAACTTTTGATGGACTTAATTTCCTTTGGATTTCATCGTTATAAATTGGTATGTTATTTTCATCAAAATCCAAAACAATTCTTTTAGTATAGCGAATAAATTTTCTCAATTCAGACATTTTAAATATGCCTAATTGAAAACCTTGATTATTCTGATTAACTCTAAAAGTTTTAATTTTATAGTTCATTCGATTGCTTGTTTAAGGTTATCCACTTTCTTGTGTATTTCCCCTTCGTAGCTTATATCAATAAATTCTTCTTGTAATAGGAATAATTTATTAGCTATGTGTATACTTAAATAAATTCCTAGTATTGAAAAAAGCAGAAGAAATAGTGTAAGCTCCCCTTATTTTAGGGCCAGCGTTAATTAGAGTTTTCTAAGTTATTCAAAATTTGTTTTCCAACGATTTTATCCACTAAACGGCTCTCTTCAATTGTTGATTTATTTCCGTTCGCCGTTTGTGGATAAAGCTC
>DATAMD010000306.1:0-2480 GCA_036260755.1 Chitinophagaceae bacterium
AAGCAAAAGAATTGACCTGCAACAATTACAGGAACATCACGAGAGAACCAAAGAACAAATATTAGAAACACAGCAACAGTTAGAAGTTTTACGAAACCAATTAGCCGAAGAAACAAGAAAGCTCGATGCAAAACGCAATGAACACGATTTGCTTAAAAGTTTAATTGATTCGATGGAAGGTTATCCCGATAGTGTAAAATTCTTGCATAAGAATCCCGATTGGAACCACACAGCTCCTATCCTCTCGGATATTATTTATGTAAAAGAAGAATTCAGAACAGCGGTTGAAAATGTTTTAGAACCTTATTTGAATTATTATGTGGTAAATAATTTGGCCGAAGGTTTACAGGCTGTTCATTTATTGGATGCCAATAAAAAAGGGAAAGCAAACTTTTTTATTTTAGATAAATTAAGCGAAAGCAATGTTGAAACACATCAGCCCAACAATACTTTTTCGGCATTAAGTGTTATTGAAGTTGATGAGCAATATCAAAAATTGGCAGCACATTTATTGGGTAATGTTTTCATTGCCGAGAATGAAGAAGCTATCGAAAACTCAAACGGGGCAATTGTTTTAGAGCGCACTGGTAAATATGTAAAAGGCAAATACACATTAACCGGCGGCAGCGTTGGTTTGTTTGAAGGAAAGAAAATCGGTCGTGCAAAAAATTTAGAAAAATTAAATGATGAAATTATTTTGCAGGATGCAGTTGTAAATTCTTTAAAGGCAGAGATCAAACAAAAACATAACGAAGTAATTGGATTTAACGAGCAGTTGAAAGAAAACGCCATCAAGCAAACAGAGAATGAGATCAATCAATTAACCAATCAGGTTTTTGCTGCAAAAAATAAAATAGAAAATCTTCAATCTGCACAACAAAATGCGCAGCAACGTTTGGAAGATATTGAAATACGATTGCAGGACGAACACGATTCTATTTCTTCAACCAGGGAAGAATTGCAACAACTGAATGAACAGTTATTGCAAACAAAAGAAAAATTAAGCAATCTCGAACAGGATTATCAATTAGCCGAACAGGATTATAATGCTGCTACTTATCAATACAACGAAACAAATTTACTGGTAACAAAACAGCACAGCAAGATCAATGCAATCAGGCAGGAACTCGATTTCAAACAAAATCAGTTAACTGATCTTCACCGGCAAATTCAAAATAATTCTGTTCAGTTAGAAGAAGCAAAAGCAAATATTTTACAAAGCCGCGAACTTTTATCGGGCAGCGAAGAATTATTATTATCGCTGATGCGCCGTAAAGAAGAAGAAGAATTAAAATTAAACGAGGCCGATCAAACTTATTATAACCTTCGCAATGCTTTGCAGGAAAAAGAAAGTGAGCTGCGTTTGAAAGTGAAGAGCAAAGAAATGATCGAACATTTGCTTAGTGAAATAAAAGATAAACTCAACGATCTTAAATTACAATTAGCCGGAACAAAAGAAAGATTAAATGTTGAATTTAAAATTGAACTCGAAGAAATTATCGATCAGCCAAGAACAACGGATACAAGTTTGGAAGATTTGCAGGCAACCAGCGACAGGATGCGTAAGCGTTTGGAAAATATGGGCGAAGTAAATCCAACCGCCATCGAAGCATTTATCGAAATGAAAAAACGTTACGAATTTATTCTCGAACAAAAGAATGATCTCGTTGATGCCAAAGAAAGTTTATTACAAACTATTCAGGAAGTTGAAGCAACAGCCAATCAACAATTTTTAGATACATTTAATCAAGTGAGAGAAAATTTTCAGAAAGTATTTAAAGCATTGTTTACCGAAGAAGATACTGCCGATATGATTTTGGATAACCCCGAAAACCTTGCTGAGACCGGCATTGACATTGTTGCCAAACCCAAAGGTAAACGCCCTTCTTCCATTTCGCAATTAAGCGGCGGCGAAAAAACATTAACCGCAACGGCATTATTATTTGCCATCTCTTTAATTAAACCGGCGCCGTTTTGTATTTTGGATGAAGTTGATGCGCCACTTGATGATGCCAACGTTGGTAAGTTTACATCAATGATTCAGAAGTTTAGCGAGAACTCGCAATTCATCATCGTAACACACAATAAAATGACGATGAGTGCAGTGGATGTAATTTACGGCGTAACCATGCAGGAACCCGGCGTAAGTAAATTAGTACCTGTAGATTTTAGAAGTTTAAATTAATTTTTGTACTAAGCAACCCGATAAAAATTGAGCTGCGGTTGCGTCGCACACTTGTACAACATAACAATACTCCGCATAAAAAGGATTGAAAGCATAAAACATTCAATCCTTTTTTGTTTTTTTAATTTGCATATTTGCACATCATTTAATCGGCGTGTAAGCTCCCCTTATTTTAGGGCCAGCGTTAATTAGAGTTTTCTAAGTTATTCAAAATTTGTTTTCCAACGATTTTATCCACTAAACGGCTCTCTTCAATTGTTGATTTATTTCCGTTCGCCGTTTGTGGATAAAGCTC
>DATAMD010000308.1:0-2246 GCA_036260755.1 Chitinophagaceae bacterium
GAGCTTTATCCACAAACGGCGAACGGAAATAAATCAACAATTGAAGAGAGCCGTTTAGTGGATAAAATCGTTGGAAAACAAATTTTGAATAACTTAGAAAACTCTAATTAACGCTGGCCCTAAAATAAGGGGAGCTTACACCAGTAATGAAACGTTCCAAAAGATGTTATTTCTCAAAAATTGAGTTAATCAATTATCTCAAAGAAGGCAGAAAGAAAACCAATGCTGAAATAGATGCAGTAGCACAAAATTTTGTTAACCGAAAAACAAAATAGCATGTGCCAAAAAAACTATTCGCAAAAGTTTTCACAGGGTGTGTTTAAATACATTAGCACAAACCGAGACAAACTATTACGATAAACCGGCCATCATAGTAAACGGAAATGGCAGCGATTTGAATAATAGCAAGGCTTTGAAGGGAAAGGCTAAAAGGAAAATGATTACTCAAAAAATGGTGTTGAATCTTATTGATGTAGTTAATAGAAACGGAGCAGACGAGCGCAAAAAAAGTTACTGGAACACATACCATTGCCAAAACAGAATTTTTACAGCTAATGGTAAATTGTATGGCAAATATTGTAAGAATCGGTTTTGTACTTTGTGTTGTGCCATTCGCAAAGCCGAACTGATAAACAAGTATTTGCCTGTTATTAAAGAATGGGAACAGCCCTATTTTGTTACACTTACAGTAAAAGCTTTTGAATTAAAATATTTGCGAAAACTGATTTTAAAAGTGATGGCTGCCTTTAATCGTATTATGACTAAATACCGCAAAAGACACCAACGGGGAAAAGGAATAAAATTAGTTGGTATAAAATCTTTGGAATGCAATTTCAACCCAATTAAGAAAACATATAACCCTCACTTACATTTGATTGTTGCTAACAAAGAAATGGCAGACACTTTAATTAAAGAATGGTTGCAAATTTGGACACGAAAATATACTATCGGTATTGCCCAAGATAGCAAGCCAATAAATGACAAAGAAAAAGCATTGATTGAAATAATAAAATACGGCAGTAAAATATTTACCGAACCTGATCTATTTAAAAATGCGTATGGTGAACATAATATTTATGCAGCCGCGTTAGATAACATTTTCAGATCAATGCAGGGGCTAAGAATTTTTGAAAGATTTGGTTTCGATCTTCCAAAAGAAAACAGCCGGAAAGAAACTCATGCAACTGTAATTAAAAATTATGGTGAATGGATTTTTAACCCTGCATGTTTTGACTGGATAAATGCCGATAGTGGGCAAAGACTTTCAAATTATGAACCCCTTCCCCAACTAATCGAATTACTCAATAATAGGATTGATACTGATTTAGTATAACCCGTCTTTAGAATCAGTCCTAAAATCGTTTTTTACTTTGGCCCTATTATATTTCTCATTTTGGCAACGCCAACAATTACAAGGTTTGCCTGTACTGCGAAAAGCAAAGAAATTGTTGTTTGGGTTTTCGGTTTGTTCTTTTGTAACCATATAGTTACGAAGCCTACGATAGTAGTGAAGCATTTTTAATTCATGCCTTCTTAATTTGTTCATATTCTCAACGGCGGCGAATCTGACCGCTACCGATGTGAGCAAAAAGGTGTACGTTTCATGCTGCAAATTTATAGTTTTTGGAAAACATGAAATGTGGGGAATAAAATTGTATCTACTGAGGGAAAAAGTTAGATTTTAGAAATAAATGTACCCCATTTGTACCTCAAAAGCTGAAACCCTTACTGTGTAAGGATTGTTATATTCTGTATCGGAAAATAAAACGGTAATTCTCAATTCGTATTTTGCAAATCATTGTTCTTATTTATCTTCTCATTTTTATAATGTAATTGTTAATCCTCCATACAACATAATTCCATTAACAGGTATTATTCCCGGGCCCGGATATTCAGAAGTGCGAAGTGTAAAATATTTTTGATTGGTGAAATTATTAACACCAAAATGAATTATACAATTTTTAAATTTGTAAGATGTAGAAATATCCATAACATGATAGGCAGGAATAATTCCTGTTTCTGCTGATGGATCCGAAGCGGTATTTGTTGCATCGCCATAAGCAAAGCCTTGATAAGAATATTGGGCATTTAACGTAAATCCATTCAACCAATAATTAAATCCGCATCTTTCAATTATTCGTGGTGCATACTCAACACGGTTCCCTGTATAATCTCCGCTTACATAAACAGCATTGTTGTATGCAAGTGAATTATATAAACTTAATTTAGCCTTGGTTCTATTTTTA
>DATAMD010000314.1:0-3698 GCA_036260755.1 Chitinophagaceae bacterium
CGATAATGCATAACTAACATAACCGGTACCGTAATAAAAACCAACTTCAATTTCGGTACGCTGATGGCAAACAGGGCAGTGTTCCACCATCTGTGTATTATTATTTAAATCGTATGCATTTTTTGTTTTAAAAAGATAACCGCTGCGGCATCTCGGACATTTATTGCTTAAAACACTAAATAAATAATTGGGCTTCGAATGATGATCTTTATTCATATTACCCGCAAGGTAATTACAGAAATTAATTTGTAATTTATTTTTTTGTTACCGGCTGATTCACTTGTGTCATCGCCTGTTGCCACGCTCGGTTCAAAGTTCCATTTTCATAGCAGCAATGCTTTGCAGCATCTCGTTTATCTCACATCTCACACTTCTTCCTGTCTAATTATTTTTTCCATCATTATACTTCTCGATCCTTTAATCAGGAAATAAGTATTTTCGAAATGTTGTTTTGCAAACCATTCTCTTGCTTCATCCGATGTATCAAAATATAAAAATGGATGTTGCACATTTTTAAAATCGCCACCAACCAGCACCACTTGTTTCCATTGGTATTTTTTTATCAGTTCAATCAACCATTCATGTTCTGCAATGCTTTCGTCACCTAATTCTTTCATGGCACCCAATAATAAAATTTTATTTTCGGTATCCAGCTTCGCAAAATTTTCTATGGCTAATTTCATGCTCGACGGGTTGGCATTGTACGCATCCAGAATAATTTTATTGCTGCCTGTTTCCATCATCTGCGAACGGCTGTTGCCCGGCATATAATTTTCGATAGCTGTTTTAATTTTTTCTTCCGGAACATTAAAATATTTTCCAATAGCAACAGCACATAAAATATTAGGCAAATTATATTCGCCAACTAATTTTGTTTTAATGATGTCTATGTTTGATCCTTTGGTTATGGCCACTTCCAAAAAAGGATTGTTTGTTTTTACGCTTCCGCTAACATCGGCATTTGTTGTTCCGTAACTAAAAATATTTTCAATGCCGGCACTCATGCTTTGTAAATAATCATAATCGGTGTAAATAAAAACTGTGCCTTTGTTTGCACGCAAAAAATCAAACAATTCGCCTTTGGCTTTCCGAACACCTTCTTCATTTCCAAAACCTTCCAGATGCGCTTTACCGCAATTGGTAATGATACCATGCGTTGGCAAAGCATAAGTACAATAACCTGCAATTTCTTTTGGATGATTGGCGCCCATTTCAATTACTGCAAATGCTGCATCTTCTCTAACATTTAATATCGTGATGGGCACGCCGATATGATTATTAAGATTGCCCTGTGTTGTGTATGTTTTATAATGCGACGATAAAACAGCATGCACTAATTCCTTGGTAGTTGTTTTGCCGTTGCTGCCGGTGATGGCGATGAACGGAATGTTTAATTGCCTGCGATGGTGTTTTGCCAATTGCTGCAATGTTTCCAAAGCATCATCAACTTTAATTAATCTTTCATCATCTGCATTAATGTCTTCATCAATTACAGAATATGCAGCACCTTGTTGCAATGCCTGTACAGCAAATAAATTGCCATTAAAATTGGGTCCCTTCAATGCAAAAAAAATATCCCCTTGTTTTAATTTACGTGTATCGGTTTTAACCGATGGATATGTTTTATAAATACGGTATAATTCTTCTATCGTCACAATAAATAATTTGTTTCAAAATTAAGGGAATGTATGATGTGAGAAGTGAGATGTGAAAAGTGAAATGTATGATGTGAGGATGTATGATATAAGAAGTGAGATGTTGTTACCCCAACTTTATAATTCTCCCTTCAGGGGGTTAGGGGGTTTGGTATAAAAAAACCATCCTCAATGAAGCGGATGGTTTCTAGTTCTGTTTACAGAACTAAGCTGTGTACCTTAACCTTATTTTTTAGCTCTTCTTAACGGGAAGAAGTTGCCTGTTTTAGATTTTGTTGATAAACCTTCGGAAGAACCGAAATGTGTCATAGCACAACGGAAACCAATGGTGCTGCTGCTTTGATCTTCTTCCAGAAAACGGCGTGAACCCGGTGTTAACCAATATGGCCTGTCGTTCCAACTGCCACCTTTCACCACTCTCGATTTATCGGATATCAAAGTGGTGATGCCGTAGCCGTATGAGAAATTACTTGTAGAATCACCATCTAAGAAATTAACAGCATAAGAATGCTGATAGTTCCTTCTGTTTTTTAAAGCCGAATCAGATTCAGGAACCATTTTTATACGGCCTAAGCTATCACGCAAATTTCCTTCGCCTTTACTCATATCAACTTTCATGAATTTATTACCGCGGAACGGATTAAAATCATCTACTTCCAAACTTGTCAGCGGACGGTAAACATCAGCCACCCACTCACTCACATTACCACTCATATTGTATAATCCAAAACCGTTTGGTGCAAATGAAACAACGGGAGCAGGTATGGCGGCATTATCATTTAAACCGCCTGCAACACCCATGTTATCTCCATTGCCGCGTTTAAAGTTTGCTAAAAATGCACCCTGAAAAGCGCCTTTGCGTGTTGAGCGTAAATTATCGAAACCATCATTGCCCCATGCATAAATTTGTTTATTAGCCAACACTTCTTCGCCGCGTTGTTTAGAGCTTGCTTTCTTTTGAAGGTTTTCTTTAATATAACCGTAAGCGGCATATTCCCATTCGGCTTCAGTTGGTAAACGGTAATCGCCGTATAAAATACCATCATCAAATCTTACAGCGGTTCTTGGCCTGCCCTGTGCATCTTTTAAAGGATTTGATTTTGATGTTGCTAATTTCCCGGGCTGCACCTGATATTCGCCCATCAAATAAGATTTAGTATTAAAATTTTCCTGACCTGCACCATTCAACTCAGTCTTGATATTATTTTTATTGATGTATTGCCTGTTAATTAATTCTAATTCGTTTACACGGTCGGTTCTCCAGATACAATAATCGCTTGCCTGTTTCCAGGTAACACCAACAACGGGATAATAATTATAGGCAGGATGGCGAAAATAATATTCTACATAAGGTTCGTTGTATGCCAGTTCGCTTCTCCAAACCAATGTATCGGGCTTTGCGCCTTCTATAACTTTTGCATATTGAGGATCACTGAAAACATTATCGAGCCAGTACAGGTATTCGCGATACGCCACATTAGATACTTCAGTTTTATCGATGAAGAAAGATGGAACGGTAACACGTTTAGGAATATTATTCCAGTCACCCATTACATCTTCCTGCGTAGCACCCATGGTAAAAGTACCGCCTTGCACAAATACCAGACCCGGTGCAGTTTTAATATCTTTTGGCTTGGCAACACTAAAATTTCCCTGTGTTTTATCGTTATAATTCCAGCCGGTGGTAGCAGATTTTTCCTGTTTCTTTTTAAACAGGTTACAGGATGTTATTGCACCAACAAACGCCAGTAACAAAACACAATTTCTTACAACTTTAAAAGCTTGCATAATTGTAATTTAATTTCGTAATCAATAAAAATAAACGGGTAGAATTATTTGTGCGTTGCGAATATAATGGATTTTGATAAATAGTTCATTGGTTCATGGATTTCTGATGTTACTAAAAACCTAATTTTAACGAGTATTTAAACTAAGGTAAAGATTTTTTTATTACGATGTCTTATTACAAATATTTTTGAGTAATACAATCCATGACAAACTACAGAAACATTCTTATTACCATACTTTTTTTTTGCTGTTGCT
>DATAMD010000329.1:0-5415 GCA_036260755.1 Chitinophagaceae bacterium
TGTATTCCTGCAATAACCGGTGCACTGTTCCATGCAGTGATGGCATATTGCATCACATCGGTTAAAGGTTTATGTGCAGTTGTTGCAATCATTGCTTCATCAAAATTTCTGGATGCAGTAATTGGATCTAACAATAACCAGTAAGGCAAATGAATGCCCAAACCTTGTAATAAATTATCAAAATATCCACTCCAGCTTATTGCAACAACAATGTTACCGATAGCATATTCTAATATCAAAGCCCAACCAATGATCCAAGCTACTACTTCGCCAAAACTTACATAAGCATACGTGTATGCACTTCCTGCAATTGGAACACGGCTTGCAAACTCTGCATAGCACAATGCACTGAAACCGCAGGTTACAGCGGTTATTATAAAAAGAAATGCAATGCCCGGACCACCATTATATGCAGCAGTTCCAATTGTAGAAAAAATACCTGCACCAATAATTGCCGCAATGCCCATGAATGTCAGATCGCGTACACCAAGAACTTTATGTAACTTAAAAGTATGCGCATCAGTTAACCCTGCTTCAGTTTCGGCAACAATTTTTTCGATAGACTTCTTTCGGAAAAGCGACATGTAAATTATTTTGATTGAATGAGGAAGATAGTAACAAATTAATAATCACGTTGTATTAAAAATGAAGCCAGTTCGGTCAAAGGTTTTTTTCTGACTGAAAGCACGGCAATTTCTTCTAAATGATGCAACGCTTTTTGATAATATTTTTCTTTTAATTGGTTGGCCCACGCATCAACATTGCAGGCTTTATAAATTGCTAAAACTTTCCCCACTTTATCTGATGGATTGGTTTTAATTAATTCCTGTAATTCTATTTTTTGTTGATCGGATGCTGATGCCAAAGTATGCAGCATCAAAAATGTTTTTTTATTCTGGCGGATATCTCCGCCAACATCTTTACCAAATTTTTCAGGGTCGCCAAAAGCATCTAAATAATCGTCCTGAATTTGAAATGCAATACCGAGATTTTTTCCAAACTCATAGATGTGCCGGCAATTGTGTTCGCTTGCGCCTCCCAATATTGCACCCATTTCTAAACTTGCAGCCAATAAAACAGAAGTTTTTAAACTGATCATATTTATATAATCATCCATCAAAACATGTTCTTGTTTCTCAAAGTCCATATCCAATTGTTGCCCTTCGCAAACTTCTCTTGCTGTTTTATTAAATAATGATAAAATGCGTGGCAAATACTGCACATTTATTTTATTGATATAATCGTAACTCCTTATCAGCATTACATCTCCGCTCAATAAAGCTGTATTTGATCCGTATTTTTTATGAACTGTTTCCATGCCGCGGCGTAAACTTGCGGCATCCATAATATCGTCATGAATCAAAGAAAAATTATGAAAGAGTTCAATTGCAGCAGCAACATGATAAGCATCGGGATTGATCTCATCAAACAATTCATTTCCCATTAAACAAATTACCGGGCGTATTCTTTTTCCGCCAAGCGATAAAAAATAATCACCGGGTTCATACAATGTTGATGGATGTTTGGGAAAATGATCGATTGCAAATCGTTCCGCAAAAATTTTTACTAATTGGTTGAATGTATGCATACAGCAAACCTAAATAGAAAAGTAAAAGAAAGTTTAAAATAATTTCTATAAATATTTTTAAGAGTTTGATTGCAATTTTTTGGCACGATTTTATCTAATCTTGTTACTAAAATTAATACCTCATGAATAAGATCATTTTATTAGTTGCATTTATCGGCATCGGTGCCATCAGTTACGGTCAGGAAATTAATACCGGTTCCACTTATAAAACTGCCGTTGGTATAAAGGTTTATCCCGGTGCATTGGATATAAAACATTTTATTAAACCCAATGTTGCTGTTGAAGGCCTTGCCTATTTTTGGCAATATGGGTTTAGGACAACAGCTTTATACGAGATCCACGGCAATATCAATAGTGTGGAAGGATTAAAATATTATATTGGTGGCGGTGCCCATGTAGGTTTTTATAATGATAGATGGGCAGTTGATTATCCAACAAGGCAAAATGGGGCATCAATCGGTATTGACGGAGTTTTGGGATTAGATTATAAAATTCAGGGAGCTCCTATTGATGTAAGTTTCGACTGGCAACCTTCTTTCAATTTAGTTGGTTATAATTATTTTGAAGGCGGTTGGGGTGGTTTGGGAATCAGATATACTTTCTAAAATAAAAGCCTCTGAAAAAATCAGAGGCTTTTTATTTTTTGCTGAATGAAGTGCATTATAATTTAAACAGGCTGTCAACAAATTCATGTTTATCAAAAATTAAAAGATCATCGATCTTTTCTCCGATGCCGATAAATTTAACCGGAATTTTAAATTGATTGGCTATTGCCAACACAACGCCACCTTTGGCAGTTCCGTCCAATTTTGTGATGATGAGTGAATTTACATCGGTTGCAGCAGTAAAATGTTTGGCTTGTTCCAAAGCATTTTGCCCGGTTGAACCATCCAATACCAACATCACTTCGTGTGGGGCATCAGGTAGAACTTTTGCAATTACACGCTTAATTTTTGTAAGCTCTTCCATTAAATGTGTTTTGTTATGCAAACGTCCTGCCGTATCAATAATTACGATTTCCGATTCACGGGCAATAGCACTTTGTACTGTATCAAATGCAACGGCACTGGGGTCGCTGCCCATATTTTGTTTTACGATAGGCACGCCAACCCTTTCGCTCCAAATGGTTAATTGATCAACTGCGGCAGCACGAAAAGTATCGGCGGCACCAAGAATTACACTATGTCCGGCTTTTTTATAATTATGTGCAAGCTTTCCAATGGTTGTTGTTTTGCCAACACCATTTACGCCAACAATTAAAATAACGTAAGGTTTTTTACCTTCGGGGATTTCGAAATTTTTATAAGATTGGTCGTCAGCATCAATTAAAACATGCTCAATTTCTTCTTGCAACAAGTTATTTAATTCGCTGATATTGATATATTTGTCAGATTTAACTCGTTTTTCAATTCTGTCAATAATTTGAATAGTTGTTTCAATTCCAACATCGGCTCCCACCAATGCTTCTTCTAAATTATCGAGTACTTCTTCGTCAACAGTACTTTTGCCTGCAACAGCTTTGGCAAGTTTTGACAAGAATCCTTCTTTCGTTTTTTGCAAGCCTTCTTCCAAACTTTGCTTTTCTTTTTTTCCGAATAATTTATCGAAGAAACCCATGTTAAGTACGATTTAAGAAGTTTGAAGTAAGAAGTTTTAAATTGCTCAAGTTATTGTTGCAGTTGAAGAGTGCGACGCAACAGGTGTTGCACAAAGTTACTGCTGCCGGTTACAAAATTATACAAACAACAAAAAAGCCGTCTCAACCAAAGGTCAAAACAGCTTTTAATGTTTTCATCGGCAAATTACTTTGCTAAGAATTCTTTTACTTTATCCTTATGCACAATAGCTTCTTTAAAAGTATATGCACCGGTTTTAGGGCTGCGAACAGCCTTAATAACTTTTGTCCAGTTTTTTGCTTCAGCGGCGGCCTTTTGGTCTTTGGTCTTGATCGCTGTTTTTGCTGCTTTTGCCATGACTATTTAATTTCTTTATGAACAGTAACTTTTTTCAAAATTGGGTTATACTTTTTCAACTCCATTCTTTCGGGAGTATTTTTTTTGTTTTTTACAGTGATGTAACGGCTTGTGCCTGCAACGCCACTTGTTTTGTGTTCGGTACATTCCAAAATAACCTGTACTCTGTTTCCTTTTCTTGCCATTGTAATTAGATTTTAGAACCTTCGGCTCTTAATTGTTTGATAACTGAATGTAAACCATTTTTATTAATGGTGCGAATAGCTTCTGCAGAAACCTTTAATGTTACCCAACGGTCTTCTTCGGCAAAGAAGAAGCGTTTGGTTTGTAAATTAGGTAAGAAACGACGTTTGGTTTTAATGTTTGAGTGAGAAACACTATTTCCAACGATTGGTTTTTTACCTGTAACCTGACATACTCTTGCCATAACTCTGATTTTTTCGGACGGCGAAGGTAAGGAACAGTAACTAAATAGCAATAGAAAAAAGCTATTTTTTGAAGAATTTCTCCACAGCGTCAGGATAATTTGAATTTGGGTTGATACGAAACCTGTAATTATTAACAATATTCATTTCTGCCCTGCTTTTTAAATTAAACTATTTTTAAATCTATATTATTTTGATTAAGCCGCAAACTAAAAACGAAAAAACGAAGAAAATTTTTTATCTTGCCAGCGAATTGAACCTTTTATGAAATTTCTACGCAATAATCTTGACTTCCTCGACCATCCCGCAAAGGGGTAATTATTTTTTGCTATCGGGCAATTGTTTTTCTTTTCAATTCTTTCATTCATTAATTTATTTTTTATGTTAACTCATACGCTGTCTGAGAAAACTGCTTATTATTTGCAGTTAGAAGATCAATTTGGATCGCACAACTACCACCCTATTCCCGTTGTTTTGGAAAAAGGTGAAGGCGTTTTTGTTTACGATGTGGAAGGTAAACGCTACTTCGATTTTTTAAGCGGTTATTCGGCCGTTAATCAGGGTCATTGTCATCCAAAAATTATCCAGACATTAATTCAGCAGGCGCAAAAGCTTACTTTAACGTCAAGAGCATTTCATAATAATTTATTGGGCGAATACGATCGGTACATCACTTCGATGTTTGGTTACGATAAAGTATTGCCCATGAATACCGGTGTTGAAGCTGTTGAAACTGCATTAAAACTTGCACGCAAATGGGCTTACAATGTAAAAGGCATTGCAGATAATCAGGCAAAGATTATTGTTTGTGCCGATAATTTTCACGGCCGCACCAGCACTGTTATTTCATTTAGTTCCGATCTGGCTTCATTTAAAGGATTTGGTCCGTACATGCCCGGCTTTGAAATAGTAGAGTATAATAATATCACTGAAATTGAAAAATCGTTTCAGGATAAAAATGTTGCAGCCATTTTAGTTGAACCGATCCAGGGCGAAGCAGGTGTTGTTGTTCCTGATGAAGGTTATTTAAAAAGCATCAGAACATTATGCAATGAATACAATATTTTATTTATTGCCGATGAAATTCAAACAGGCTTGGCAAGAACCGGAAAAATGCTGGCATGCGATCATGAAAATGTTCGTCCCGATATTTTAATTCTCGGTAAAGCCTTAAGTGGCGGCGCTTTACCGGTAAGTGCTGTTTTGTGCGATGATGAAATTATGCTCACCATAAAACCCGGCGAACATGGAAGTACTTACGGTGGTAATCCTTTGGCTTGTGCTGTTGCAATAACATCTTTACAAGTTTTAAAAGATGAAATGATGTGCGAGAATGCAGAAGCAATGGGCATTTTATTAAGAGATGAATTAGCTAAACTTAATTCACCTTTCATCACAACCATTCGCGGCAAAGGTTTATTGAATGCCA
>DATAMD010000008.1:0-6008 GCA_036260755.1 Chitinophagaceae bacterium
TAAATATTGCTGGTACTACAGGTGCATTAAACTATAATGTAAATTATGGCTATACTGATGATCAGGGATACCTTGCGGGCAATGGAATGATAAAAAACAATTTCGGAATGGGCGGTACTGCTAAGCTTTCAAATAAATTTACTGTTTCCGGTTCATTCAACTTTGTAACTACTGACGTTAAATCTCCTCCAACAAGTGATAGTTACGGAAATAATGCTTCCAATACTTCTGTATTTGGTAATGTTATGTTTACGCCTACTGCAGTAGATTTGATGGGATTGCCTTACGAATTACCAACCGATCATTCTTCTATTTATTATCGTAGCGGTAATGATATTCAAAATCCCCGCTGGACTTTGAAAAATTCATTCACAGAAGATAAAACCAACAGGTTCTTTGGCCAGTTGGGTCTTAAATATGAAATTGCTAAAGATTTGAACATAGCCTACAAAGTAGGTATTGATCAATATACCGAGTTTCAGTCTTACGGACAAAATAAAGGTGGTGTATATACTCCTACCGGAATTTATCGTACATCAACAGGATTTAACTCAATTTGGGATCATACTTTATTGTTGAATTATAAGAAGAATATTAATTCTGATTTTACTTTAGATGTTGAAACTGGTGGAAACTCAAGAAGAATTTCTTACGACCAAACAGGCTCAACTAGTCAACAACAATTGGTTTATGGATTAATGAATCATGCCAATTTTGTTTCTCAGAGCGTATTCAGTGAAGATGGTTCTGCATTAAATTATAGCTCACAAACACTTGAATTAGGTGTTTTTGCACAAGCCCAGTTAGGTTATAAAGATTATGCTTATTTAACTGTTGGCGGAAGAAATAGCTGGTCATCAACTGTAGAACAGGCAAACAGAAGTATTTTCTATCCAAGTGTATCTGCTTCGTATATTCCAACATCGGCAATTGAAAGCCTTAAAAATAATAAGACTCTTAATTACTTAAAATTGCGTTTAGGATATTCTACAAGTGCTAATTTCCCTTCACCGTATTCAACAAGACCTTATTTGAATACATTAACAAGAGCATTTATCACCAATGCGGGTAGTCCTGTCAATACCAATTCAAATTCAACCATATTGCCCAATCCTAATTTGAAACCGGAATTGTTGAATGAAATTGAAACAGGTGCCGAAGCAAAATTATTTGATAACAGACTTTCTGTTGATTTGACTTTATATAAAAGAATCGCTAACAATCAAATCTTAGTTAGATCAATTGATCCTTCAGTAGGATTTACTCAGGAACAAGTTAACGGTGGATCAGTAACCAATAAAGGTATTGAGCTTTCATTGGGTTATGATGTAATCAGAAATAAAGATTGGAAATGGAATGTAACTGCATTATATACATTGAACAAAAGCATGGTGTCTGATATTCCGAAAGAAATTAAATTCATTAATACTGCCGGATATTCAAATTTTGGAACTGTTGCAGAAAACGGTCAACCTTTGGGCGTGATTATAGGAAGTTACTTTGTGACAGATCCTAAAACAGGCCAGAAAATTGTTGGACCAACAACAGGCGATTACACTATTTCAAATGATATTGCTGTAATTGGGGATCCAACTCCGAATTATAAATTAACAGGCATCAGCTCATTATCTTATAAAGCATTTAGCTTTAGAATGCAATGGGATTATACATGTGGTGGACAAATGTTTTCTTCAACTGCAAACGCTTTATTAGGTCGTGGTGTTACAAAAGATACTCAATTCGACAGAGCGGTACCGTACATTCTTCCCGGTGTAGATCCTAACGGCAATCCAAATAAAGTGCAGATAAGTGCAGCTCAGGCTTATTTCGATAATTCTGTTACAAATATGGGCGCCATTGCACCCAATCAAACAGGTATCTATGATGCAACAGTTATCAGATTAAGAGAAGCTTCATTATCATATAATATTCCGTCAAAATTATTAGCTAAGCTACCTATTGGTTCTGCATCTATTTCTTTTTCCGGAACCAATTTATGGTACTATGCACCTAATTTCCCTAAATATGTTCATTTTGATCCTGAAGCAAGTGGTTTAGGAGTTGGAAATGGTAGAGGTATGGAATTTTTTAAGTGGACCTTCTGCGCGTCGTTTTGGTGCCAGTTTGCGTGTAACTTTCTAAAACATTTAAATAATACATTTATGAAAAAATACATAAAGATCTTATTTGTTTCAGCACTTATTGCAGGCATGGCGGCTTGTAACAAGGAAATGAATAGTTTATTAAACAATCCTAATTACCCTTCGCCATCAACTGCTGATGTTGATCTGTACTTGAATACAGTACAATTAAACTTCAATAGTTTTTATAGTATCGCATCGGATTACGGTGCACAGTTATCGCGCCAACAAATGTGGTTTGGGCCGCAATATATAAATGCATGGCAACCTGCCAGTTTTGATGGTGAATGGACAACTGCATATACTGGTGTAATTTCTAATGCCAACTCTTTAATACCATTGGCTGAAACACAGAATAAATTTATTCAGGCAGGTATAGCCAGAGTTTTAGAAGCATACACAGTGGGAACATTGGTTGATGATTTTGGTGATGTTCCTTTCTCACAGGCTAACTTAGGTGCAGCTAATACCAATCCTAAAGTTGATGGTGGTGCCGCAGTTTATGCAAGTGTACAAACTATGTTAGACAGCGCTATTATTGATTTTAATAAACCTGGAGCTACAAAAGTACCATCGGATTTATTTTATGGTGGCAGCGCTGCAAAATGGATTGCATTGGCAAACACTTTAAAGCTGAAATTTTATATGCAAACACGCTTGGTTGATAATACAGCTGCTGCAAAAATTCAGGCATTAATTACTGCAAACAATTTAATCAATTCTCGTTCACAGGATTTCCAGTTCCAATACGGAACTAACTTAACATCGCCAGATAGCCGTCATCCGCACTATGGTGCTGATTACATTTCAGGCGGTGGTGGCGAATATTTAGCCAATTATTTTATGTGGAAAGTAGTTGCTCAGAAATACAATGGTTCTGTAACAATTTTAAAGAATTCCAATTCAATAGCAGGCGACCCAAGAGCACGTTATTATTTTTATCGTGAAATAGCAAACAGTGCACCTTTCTCTCAAACTTCTGTTCCTTGTGCGTATGTACCGAATCCACCTTCTTGGTATCCTGCCGTTCCAACTGCAACTCCTTTCTGTTATGTAGGAAGTGGTTATTTTGGAAGAGATTACGGTGATAACAGCGGCACATCACCTGATCAGACCTTTAGAACAGAATGGGGAATTTATCCTGCTGGTGGCCAATGGGATGGTAACCAATACACTACCGTAAGCATCGGATATGGTGCAGGTGGTGCAGGTATTAGCCCAATTTGGTTATCTTCTTACACTATGTTCTTAGAAGCAGAAGCAGCTTTGACTTTAGGGATTACAACAAATGGTACTGCTGCAACATTATTACAAAATGGTATTAATGCTTCAATATCAAAAGTAATTGGATTCCCTGCCACAATCGGATATTCGGTTCCTGCAGCTACCGCTACTACACCGGGTGTTCCAACAGCTACCCAAATAAGCAATTATGTTACTTTAGTAATGAATAACTTTAATGCAGGTACAGCTGCACAGCAATTAGATATTGTTGAAAGCGAATACTTCATTGCTGCATGGGGTAACGGGGTTGAGCCATACAATAACATCAGACGTACAGGCAGTCCTCTTGACGTACAAATTGCAGTTTCTACACCAACACCGGGAATATTTATGCGTTCGTTCTTTTATCCTTCTGTTTTCGTAAACAGAAATATAAATGCGCCGGCACAAAAAACTCCGGGAACTGCTGCCAACAAAGTATTTTGGGATAACAACCCTGATAATTTTATTAAATAATAAATTCTTATTTATGAAAAAAACACTATATTTATTTGTAATCATAAGCATGGTACTGGCTGTTGGGGCATGCAAAAAAACAGGGAAGGATGCCAATCCGCTTTCTGATATCTCATTATTAGGAACAGGTACTTACCTTGTTTTAGACAGTACTGTTAATTTAAATTTGAATTATTCTGCAATCACCACTTCAAGTGTTGGTATTCAGGTAGAACAATATGTAAATGGTAAGGCTATTGATCATATTGTTGTGTATGCTTCAACAAGTGCTACTTATGATACCACTAAATGGCATTTGGTTAAATCCATTCCATATACAGGTAAAGGAACTGTTATATCTGTAACAGGAACCGAATTAGCTGCATCATTAGGTACGTCTCCATCAAATTTAAGTCCAGGTAGTGTATTTACTTTTTATAATAGAGCTGTAACCAAAACCGGCGAATATTGGGATGTAAGTAATACCGGATATGCAAATGATGGAACCAATTTGATAGCTGGATCAAATTATCACTCTGCTTTTGCTTTTACTGCTTATGTCGTTTGTCCTTTTGTTGCACCGGTTGCAGGTACTTATAAAGTTATTGAAGATGATTGGGTTGATTGGAATCCCGGTGATCTTGTGATAATAACAGATGGCCCTGGTGCTAATCAGGTCAATTTGTCACAAGTATATCCCGGTGCCGGTGCCGGCGGCGTTTCTGCGGGACCTACTGCATTATTAGTTAATGTAGATCCTGCAACAGGTGCTGCGACCGTCCCTGCACAAGTTGCAGGAAATTACGGTGGACCTCCAAACTTTACAGTAAAAGGTGCTAATAATAGTGCCGGTCTCGCTGGTTATATATTTTCCTGTACGGGTTATATAGGATTAAATCTTAACTGGTCAGGTGGTGGAACCAATTACGGTAATTATAAAATTGTGTTGCAAAAACAATAAATATTTTCTTGTAATAAAAAAGCCCATTCAATTTTGAATGGGCTTTTTTATTTTTTGTATGTTTTTAAAATTTTATTTCTTCTTCGTGATGATCATAAAAGTGAAACTCAATTAAATGATAATTGGTATTTGCTTTTGCTTTTAATTTTATTTTATATTTCCGTTTCCATTTTTTTATGATGGATGAAAACCATCCTTTGGTTAAATGCGAATAAACAATGGGATGCACATGCAACGTTAAACTCTGATGCGAATGTGTGATCAAATAATGTAATCGTTTTTCTATTTCATCTTCCAATAAAAGTGTTGAAGAAACTTTTCCTGTTCCACCGCACGAAGGACAAACTTCGGTAGTAGTAATATTTACTTCGGGCCGCATCCTTTGCCTTGTGATCTGCATCAAACCGAATTTTGAAATAGGAAGTACCGAATGCTTTGCTCTGTCGGTCTTCATAAATTCTTCCATTGCCTCTTGTAAACTGCGTTTATTATCGGGCAATTTCATGTCAATAAAATCAATAACGATAATGCCGCCAATATCTCTCAAACGCAATTGCCTTGCTATTTCTTCGGCCGCTTCCAGATTTGTTTGCAATGCATTTTCTTCCTGATTATTGCTTACACTTTTATAGCCGCTGTTTACATCAATTACATGCAATGCTTCGGTGTGTTCAATAATTAAATAAGCACCGCTCGGCAGATTAACTGTTTTACCAAAAGAACTTTTTACCTGTTTAGTAATTCCAAATTGATCGAATAAAGGAGCGCCGTTATTATGGAAAGAAATGATCTCGCTTTTTTCAGGCGCAATACGCTGAATATAATTTTTAGTATCGTTATAAATATTTTTATCATTTACAACAATCCTGTTAAAGTCTTCAGTTAACAGGTCGCGAAGGATACTTGTTGTTTTATCCTGTTCGCTTAAAATTTTCGCCGGGGCCTGAGCACCTTTTAAATTTTTCTGGATATTTTTCCAGGTTTCAATTAATGTTAGAAGGTCCTGATGCAATTCGGAAGTGCTTTTTCCTTCGGCAGCGGTTCTTACAATTACGCCAAAATTTTTTGGACGGATGGCTTCAACAATTTTATGTAAACGCTTCCTTTCCTCGGATGAATTAATTTTTTTTGAAACAGCAACGATCTCGTTAAAAGGAGTAAGAACCACAAACCTTCCGGGCAAACTT
>DATAMD010000349.1:0-5092 GCA_036260755.1 Chitinophagaceae bacterium
TCCGGAATCACATGTAAAATATCATCCCCATAATTTATTGAGCTTCCATAAATCTGTTCGTAAGAAATAAAAAAAGATTTATTTCCATATACCAGTCTGTGGTTTTGATCAATGATCCAGAACGATTCCGGTGCATCTTCAAAAAATGATAATAAATTTTGCATAGAATGGGAATAATGGATTTCACTATAAAATAATGGTTTTTTATTTTAACCCAATGTAGTTTTTTTACGGTTTTTCGTGTAGTATATTAAAATTTAAGTGATATTTAATATATGAACGGTTTTATAAAGGCTGATAAATTTTATTATTTTGTTGGCCAATCTTAGATAATGAAAACAGGAAAACAAGCTGCATTAGGGTTTATTTTTATTACTTTATTAATTGATATAACAGGTTTCGGTATCATCATACCTGTTATGCCAAAACTAATTTCCGAATTAATTAATGGCGATCTCAGCGATGCATCCAGATATGGCGGGTGGTTGATGTTTGCCTATGCTATCATGCAATTTATTTGTGCCCCGGTTTTAGGAAACCTAAGCGACAAATATGGCCGGCGGCCTGTTTTATTATTTTCTTTATTCGGTTTTGGATTAGATTATATTTTACAAGGCTTTGCACCAAACATTGGATGGTTATTTATTGGAAGAATTATTGCCGGTATTACGGGCGGTAGCTTTACCACTGCTGCTGCATACATTGCCGATGTGAGCGAGCCTGAAAAAAGAGCACAAAATTTTGGAATGATCGGAGCAGCGTTTGGTATTGGGTTTATTATTGGCCCGGTACTCGGCGGATTATTAGGGCACTATGGTTTTCGTGTTCCTTTCTTTGCTGCTGCTGCACTTGCATTATTAAACTGGTTATACGGGTATTTTGTTTTGCCCGAATCTCTTTCTAAAGATCACCGGAGAGAATTTGACTGGAAAAGAGCAAATCCTTTAGGTTCCTTACTTCATTTAAAAAAATATCCGGTTGTTTCGGGATTAGTGGCATCCATCACATTTTTATATATCGCCGCCCATGCTGTGCAAAGTACATGGACTTATTATACAATGAGTAAATTTAACTGGGATGAAAGGTTGGTTGGTTATTCGTTAGGTTTTATTGGCCTGACTGTGGGCATTGTACAAGGAGGTTTAATAAGAATCGTTATTCCAAAATTAGGTAATCATAAAAGTGTTTACCTCGGATTAAGTTTATATGCAATTGGATTTACTCTATTTGCTTTCGCATCTCAAACATGGATGATGTTTGTTTTCATGATCCCATATTCATTAGGCGGAATAGCCGGGCCATCTATTCAGGCAATCATTTCAAAACATGTTCCACCAACCGAACAAGGCGAATTACAGGGAGCGCTTACCAGTTTAATGAGTGCTACATCAATTTTTGGCCCGTTGCTAATGACAAATTTATTTTCATATTTTACTTCAGAAAAAGCACCTGTTCATTTTCCCGGTGCTGCAATGCTATTTGGTGCAATTCTTACAGTAATAAGCACGGTTTTAGCGTACCGGACATTGCATCACGAAAAATAATCCTTCAATTATTTTCAATCATGATTACCTGCGGGCAAAAATATTCTCAAAACCATTGGATCTTTTTTCAAAAGAAAAGTTGCAGGGTTCTCTCCCTTCAGCAACAATAGAAAAATTATACGAGCCTTCGGGCATATGTGCTACACGAAGTTGTACACCCTGTCCTTTAAAACTTCCTTTACGGATAATAATATTATTTCCTTCTTGCTTGATGGCATACTGAAGCGTCAGCTCATGTAAAGCAGGGTTGGTTACTTGAACAAGCATATAATCATATACTACATCTGCTATAGAGATGTCATTTATCAATGTTAGGGGCATACAATGACAATTGGTTTTAACATCAGGATATGGCTGTGTAAAATATAAATAATTTCCGAATAAAATTATGTTTTTACCATATTTTCTGAAATTAATTAATTGCTATCATTTCAGATGCGATAACAAACAGCATTAATATTCATACCGGCACCCACAGAAGCAAACATTATCACATCGCCTTTTTGTAAAGAATGATGTTCTAATTTTCCTTTTTTTACCAAATCAAATAATGTTGGAATCGTTGCCACAGAGCTGTTTCCGAGATGGTGAATACTCATAGGCATAATATATTCGGGCAATTCATTGATGCCATAGAGCTGATACATTTTTTTTATAATTCCTTCATCCATTTTTTCATTGGCCTGATGCAGGAAAACTTTTTTTAATTCCGTAATATCTACACCACTTTTATCCAAACAATCTTTCATGGCAGCCGGAACATATTTAATAGCATATTCGTACACTTTCCGGCCACGCATTTTTATATACCTGACTTTGGGATCTGCCTTCGGCAAATTTGATTTGCCCATAAATAAATAATCTACTTCAACACCGCAATGTGATTGCACACTTGCCGATAATATCCCGCTTTCGGTATTTTCTTTTGCTTCCGCAATGCAGGCCCCTGCCCCATCAGAAAAAATCATACTGTCTCTGTCGTAAATATCAATCACCCGCGATAAAGTTTCGGCACCAATCACTAAACATTTTTTTGCCATACCCGATTTAATGTATGCATCAGCTTGAATTAATCCCTGTAACCATCCGGGGCAACCAAATAAAATATCGTACGCAATACAATTTGGATTTTTTATTCCCACCGCTTTTTTTACTCTCGATGCCAATGCAGGCATAGCATCTGTTTGAATGTTTTCGCTTTTTACATTACCAAAATTGTGTGCAAAAATAATTTGATCTATTGTTTCAGGATCTACGCCGGCATCTTCAATAGCACGCTGAGATGCAATCACAGCAAGGTCCGACGCATTAACATCTTTTGAAGCATAACGACGTTCTTCGATACCTGTTATTTGTTTAAACTTATCGGCAATCACTTCCGAAGGCAAATCAATTCGTTTATTATCTTCTCCGTAAAATTCATGCAAAGCAAAATCCCTGTTACTCTTCATCTCTTCCGGAATATAACTTCCAATTCCGGTTATTACTGTTTTAATACGGCTCATCGTTATCTAAATTTAAATGATCGATTTAAGGTTATCAATAAAAATACGTTTTGTTATTCATCATCAGAAAAACCTTGCATTCTTTTTTAAGAAAACTATCTTTGAAAAAAAACATGTCATTACTTCTTGGCAGAAATATTTTTGGTAACATTTCGAATAATGGAAATCTCTTATCTAAAGAAGATGCGTTAAAATTGTTTTACGGTTGGGTACTTAATCCCAAACTTCAACTGCACATGAAACAAGTTGCACATTTGATGAAATGCTGGGCTGAGGAAAAAGAAAACTTGAATGCAAAAGGCCAGTGGAAATGGGAAATGGCTGGACTTTTACACGATGCCGATTGGGATCAGTGGCCCGATCTGCATTGCAAAAAAATAATTGAAGAATTAGAAAACAGAAACGTAGATCCAGAAGTGTTGCATGCTATTGCATCGCACGGCCCGCTTCACTTTGGTGTTGAACCCGAAACAAAAATGGATAAGATGTTGTATGCTTTTGATGAATTGTCGGGATTGATCCATGCCTATTCTTTAATGCGCCCCGAAGGTTATAACGGCATGGAATTAAAAGGTGTTAAAAAAAGATTGAAAGAAAAATCTTTTGCCGCCAATGTTTCCCGTGAAGATATTGAGGATGCCTGCAACCGGGCAGATATAAGCCTCGATAATTTAATTACATTTATTATCGTGCATCAACTCGAAGCGTCATAAATAAAAAAACTGCTTACAAGAATCAGATCATGGCAACCTTTTTTCATATTTTTCCGTTAAGCCGATAACACAAATCCTGAATTATTCTGAATAACAATGAACTACATAGTATCATTCAAGGTTGTATTGCCTTAAAAAGGGAATGCCAGAAAACATTTTACAGCCGGTATTATGGTTTTGCGGCAGCCGTTTGTATGCGATACGCCCATACAAAAGATAATATGGTAGAAATTGTGAACGATGGTTTTTTAAAAATTTTTAAAGAACTGCATTCTTTTAAACCTGTTTTCGAAGATGAAGAAATTTCATTAAAAGGATGGATTAAAAAAATTATGATTAATACCTCGATCGATTATCACAGAAAATATTATAAACAGCAAATGATGTCGGGTTCGCAAGATGAAACTACAATCGAAAAAATAGAATATCACAGCGAAACTGCTATAGATAAATTATCCTACAATGAAATTATGAAAAAAGTACAAAGCCTTTCACCGGTTTACAGAACAGTGTTTAATCTGCATGTAATTGATGGTTTAACGCACGAAGAAATAGCAGATCAGCTGGGCATTTCGGTGGGTACTTCCAAATCAAATTTATTTAAAGCAAAAATAAATTTAAAAAAGATGTTAGAAACAAAGAACAGCATTGTGTATGAATGATATGAATTTTAAAAATATTGATGCATTGGTAAAAGAAGCGGCTGAAAAAATCGCCCGGCCTGATTTTGATAATCAGGCATGGGATAAGATGAACCAACTGCTCGATAATGAATTCAATAAAAAGAAAAGAAGATTTATTATCTGGTGGTGGCTCTTGCCCGTTACTTTGATTGTTATTGCCACAGCTTATTATTTTATCTCAAAAAATAATGAATTAACGAGAGAACAATCAATTATAAAAAATAAAGAAACAGGAATTTTATCTGCCCCAAAAAATGAAAAAGAAAAACCGGGAATAATTGTATCGCAACAAAATAATCAGTTAAACAAAAATCAGTTATCTGTTTTGCAGCAAAATGATCCAAACACTCAGAAAAATAATAAAGAAATTATTGGTTCTTCCAACAAAATAGTTTTAGACCAATCTATTATTTCCGGTAAAAATAATATCACCAAAAATCAGAATAGTTTTAATAAACCTCCGGTGGCCGAAAACGAAGCCACTACTCCATTACCAAAGAAATTTGATTCACTTAATAATTCTCAAAACACAAACAGCTCGGAAAACAAAAATGTTATACAAAAAACTGAAACAAAGCAACCCGATTCTTTAATTAATAATAATCTTATAAAAAATATTTCTAAGAAAAAAACTGAAAAAAAAACAA
>DATAMD010000354.1:0-7539 GCA_036260755.1 Chitinophagaceae bacterium
ATTCAGGAAACAGTAATTAGTTTAAAAAAAGAAATTTTGAGTTTTAAAAGAATTTCTGATAATATAGTGCAGGTTACTGTTTATTATGAATTGTTCAATCCTGAAAATGAAAAAGATTTAATAGTTGGTTTTGAAGCTGAAAGCCCATCTGGTGATGCATATCTTACACCACTCAATGGTAAACACAGATATATAAATGATTTTACTGTTTCTGTAAATGACTTAATACTTCCATACAAAGTTGCAATTGTAAAAGACAGTCTATATTATAAAAATGGAAAAGTAAATTCATACAATTTTACAAAACAAGAAAAAGAAGAATTGAAAGATGCAAATGGTGTGGACTTTGATTATGTTTACTATTTCACTGCTCATTTCAATAAAGGGATTACTATTATCAAGCATACTTATAATTATACTCTTTCTTCAAGTGTTCTTGAATCTTTTGATTTGCCTTATAAATTAACTACTGCCAAAAGGTGGGCCAATAAACAAATTGATGATTTTACAGTGAATTTTGATTTAGGTGATTTTACAAACTATCATTTTGATAATCCATTTTTTGCAAATATTGATGAAATGAAAATTATTGGAATCGGGAAAGTTGGAACTTTACAAGTTCATGATTTTGATGGAAAAATTATTAATCACAATGAATTTGTAATCAAAACTGGGTTTGTACAATACCAAGCAAAGAATTTTAAACCTCAGTCTGAAATTTCTTTAATTCAACTTGGTTCTAATGCATTTTATGATAATAATGTTGACACAACTGAATTTCATACATCATACTCAATCGAATCTTATAAAAACTATAATGCAGAAACTATCTCAAAATCATCATTACTTCAACTAAAAATATTAAAGAACATTCCTTTTGCAAGACGAGGTTATATTTTTAAAACAAAAGAATTACAAGATTATTTTTCAAAGCAATTTTGGTATATGCCCGACCCAAATTATGAGCCAGTGGTTTCAGAACTAACAAAAGAGGAGCAAAAGTTTATTTCTTTATTCAAATGATTATTTTCAATTCAAAATATGGAACAAAATAAAATTACCAAAGCAATTCGCATTCAAACAGAACGCACCAACGAAATGGAACATAGCACGCCTATGTTTTTAACCAGCAGTTTTTGTTTTGATAATGCCGAAGAAATGCGTGCAGCATTTGCCGATGAAAGCGATGATAATATTTACAGCCGTTTCAGTAATCCATCGGTTCAGGAATTTATTGATAAAATGTGTGCACTCGAAGGCGCCGAAAGTGGCTATGCCACTGCATCGGGCATGAGTGCTGTATTTGGTTCGTTCATGGCATTGATGAAACAAGGCGATCATTTATTGGCATGCAATTCTATTTTTGGAAGCACACACACTGTTATTTCGAAATACTTACCAAAGTTTGGTATCGATCATTCTTACATCAGTGCAACAGCAACAGAAGCCGAATGGGAAGCTGCCATCAAACCAAATACAAAAATGATTTATGTTGAAAGTCCAACCAATCCCGGATTGGATATTTTAGATATTGAGATGATTGCAAAACTTTCTAAAAAACATAAAATTATTTTAAACGTCGATAATTGTTTTGCAACACCTATCAATCAAACACCCATTACATCGGGTGCAGATATTGTAATCCACTCTGCAACTAAATGGATCGATGGGCAAGGAAGAGTACTTGGCGGTGTTGTTGTTGGCAAAAAAGAATTAGTTAAAGAAGTGTATTTGTTTTGCAGAAGTACCGGCCCTGCCCTATCTCCATTTAATGCATGGGTATTAAGCAAAAGTTTAGAAACGTTGGATGTGCGCATGGAACGCCATGCAGCAAATGCACTATTTATTGCCGAACAATTACAATCGCATAATAAAATTTCAACTTTAAAATATCCTTATTTAACAACACATCCCCAACACAGCATTGCAAAAAAACAAATGAAAAATGGCGGCGGTATTGTTTGTTTTGAATTGAAAGGCGGATTGGAAAGCGGCAGAAAATTTTTAGATAATTTAAAAATGTTATCACTCACTGCTAATCTCGGCGATACCAGAAGTATTGCTTCGCATCCTGCAAGTACCACACATGCAAAACTTACCGAAGAAGAACGCAAAGCCGTGAACATCACGCCGGGCCTGATTCGCATCAGTGTTGGATTAGAAGATAAGAATGATATTTTGAATGATATTTTGCAGGCGCTGGAGAAGATTTAGAGTTTTTTGTTGACCAACTTTTGTATGTATGGCATCGCCTGTTGCGTCGCACTCTTCAACGACAACCACTTTATTGAACATTTTTTTACCACGAAGGCACAAAGACACTAAGAAACACAAAGTAATCTTTGTGCACCTTAGTGCCTTCGTGGTTTAATTATTTGCTTTGATAAAAGATGAACAAAGAACAAAGCGTACAAGTGAGTGACACAACAACAGCCAAACAGAATTACAACAGTTCGTCAAACAAAAAAACCTTGCACAAAAAATAAGTGCAAGGTTTTTAAAATTATTTTTTATAAAATTAATTTACCACCAGCGTTGCAATAGAATGCGGCAAACTCACTGTTTCTGCGGCTTTGCCGGCAATCCATAAACGATAAGGAATTTTTTCGTCGCTTTGGTTCATTACTACCACCACAATTTTTCCATCGGTATTTTCGAAGGCTGTAGTTAACAACTGGCCACGACTCGAAGAACTGATAATCCGTTTTGCACCGGGGCGAATAAATTTAGAAAAATGCCCGATATAATAATACGAACTTAAATAATTTATTTGTCCTGTTTTTGTATCGGCAATTACCGGCGCAAAACAAAAATTACCAACATGATTAGGCCCTCCTTTTTCATCCAACAAAACATTCCAATCGGTCCATGCAACAGTGCCGTTATTAAAATCGTTGATCATTGAGCGTCCGTAAATCTCTCCGTATTTCCACGAATTCATTTGCGATGCATCAAATTTTTCGTTGCAACCTTCGGTAAACATTAAATGTGTTTTTGGAAATGCTTCGGCAACACGTTTTACATTATCGAAAATTTTTCCGCCACCTGTCCAATCTTCGTACCAGTGGAAACCTATGCCCCACACGTATTTGGCAGCTTGCGGATCGTTGAGCACAGCACTTGCACGTTGGTATAATAAATCGCGGTTATGATCCCATGCAATTAATTTTTTATTGGCCATCCCGTTTTTTTCCAATGTTGGCCCTAAATAATTTTTAATAAAATCTCTTTCCTGTTCGCCGGTAAAATTGCACGATTCCCATGTTTGCACAGCCATTGGTTCGTTTTGTACAGTTAATCCCCAAACAGGAATTCCTTCTTTTTCGTAAGCCTTAATAAATTTCACATAATAATTTGCCCACGATTGAAAATATTCTTTTTTCAATTCGCCGCCATGCAACATGTTGTTGTTTGATTTCATAAATGCCGGCGGGCTCCACGGACTTGCAAACAATGTTAATTTATTTCCTGTGGCAGCAATGGCTTGTTTAATAAACGGAATGCGAAATTTTTCATCATGCGCAACACTAAATGTTTTTAATGCAATGTCGCCTTCATCAACATAAGTATAACTATCGCTCGAAAAATCGCAACTGTGAATATTTGTTCGTGCCAGCGAATAACCGATTCCTTTTTTTGCATCGAAATATGCATTAATAAATTCAGTTTGTTTATCCTTCGGCAACTTGGCAAAAGTTTCGGCAGAGGCATCGGTTAATGCGCCGCCGATACCAATAAATGTTTGAAATTTTTTTGCGGGATCAACAAAAATACAAGGCTGTGTTTCTTTAGGCTGGCCAAAATTTGTAAACTGCAAAGTTTCTGTGTTACTTATCCGAAACGCAGTGTTGTCGGCAGTTGTATAAACCGTAACAGTTTTTTCGGCAGTGCTTTTTTTATGGCCATCGTTATTTTTAACGGGTTGATGAAAAGCAAAACTTGTAAGTAAAAAAATGGCAAATAATTTTTTCATAATCAAAGGTTAGGATGTACAATTAAAGAGCATCAAATTTAATTAATCTGATTGTAATTAGAGGGTAGTTTTATTTATTGCAGGATATGAATAAAAAAAGTCTCTTCCGAGACTTTAGTTTTTTGTGGAGAGTATCGGGGTCGAACCGACGACCTCTTGCATGCCATGCAAGCGCTCTAGCCAACTGAGCTAACCCCCCAAGCAGGCTGCAAATGTATAGTTGTAAACTGCTTCATCAAAATTTTTTCTGAAACAACAATCTTAATTTTCAGCAACAACTTTTTTTAATACTCATAAAATGAATTACATTAATATAAAAATGCTTCGGGGTTACCAAAGCATTTTATATTTTTTATTTGAATAAAAACTATTCCCAAATCTGTTCTTTTCCTTCCAACCAAAGTTTTATTGCTTCGGTTGTAACACTTTTTGGTCTTTCGAGCGGAGAGGCCAAAGCCCTGTCCCAGCAAAGGCTTGCAAGCACTCCCAACGAACGGCTTACTGCAAACAATACTGTATAAAATTCGTATTCAACCATGCCGTAGTGTACCAATAAAGCGCCACTGTGCGCATCAACATTTGGCCATGGGTTTTTAATTTTTCCCAACGATTGAAGTATGGGCGGAACCACTTCATAAATATTCCAAACCGTTCTGCAAAGTTTATCTTCGGGCATATGCTTTTTACCAAATTCTAATTGAGCGGTATAACGCGGATCGGTTTTGCGCAATACAGCATGTCCGTAACCGGGAACCACTTTACCGGCATTTAAAGTTTCTCTCACATATTCGGCTATTTGTTCTCTTGCAGGAAGGTCGGTCTGTAATTTTTCCTGCATTTCATAGATCCATTTAATTACTTCCTGATTTGCCAAACCATGCAACGGGCCTGCCAAACCATTCATTCCGGCAGCATAAGCAAGATATGGATCGCTTAAGGCACTTCCCACCAAATGCGTTGTGTGTGCACTTACATTTCCACCTTCATGATCGGCATGGATGGTCATGTATAAACGCATCAATTCTCTGAAACTTGCATCATCATATCCAAGCATGTGTGCAAAATTTCCTGCCCAATCCAATAATCCGTTAGGATGAATATGCTCGCTGTTTTTATATTTTCTGCGATAGATGTATGCTGCAATTCTTGGCAAACGTGCAATTAAAATAATAGCATCATCGAATATCGGTTCCCAATAATCTTTTTTATTAATACCTTCCGAATATGCTTTGGCAAAATAACTTTCTGTTTGCAATGCCATCACTCCCACAACAAACATGGTCATGGGATGTGTGCTTAAAGGCAATGCATCTATTGCAGCGAAAACATGATTGGGAACATGGCTTCTTCGTTGAAAAATATCTGTAATATAATTTGCATCTTCGGCAGTTGGTAATTCTCCAATCAGCATCAAATAAAATAATCCTTCGGGTAAAGGTTCGGTGCCGTTGTGTGCTTTAGGTAATTTTTCCTGTAATTCCGGGATCGAATAACCGCGAAAACGAATACCTTCCTGTGCATCCAATAAACTTGTTTCGGTAACCAAACCGGTAATACCACGCATTCCCTGATAGGCTTGTGCTAAAGTTACCTCACCAATTTTTTTACTTCCATGATCTTTCAGTAATTGTTTAATCTCAACATTAGCTGCATCGGCTTTCGCTTTAAATCTGTCTTTAACAATTCCCATATTTTAAAATATATAAATGAATAAAAAGTGTTTGAAATTTTAATCAACTTTATACCTGAATATCGAGTTGAAACGCAACAGCAGTATAAACAAAACCTCCTCACAAAAAATATAACACAAATTATTTTCAGAAACGGTTGCTGTAAAAATATAACGTGGCTAAAGGTAAAGGATGTTCGTTGTTACAACAAAAGATTTAGGCCATCAAAGCATAAAATTATTTAGGCGCTTTCCGGTATAAAGCAATTGCCACAAAAACAAAAATAATATTAGGAATCCATGTTGCTAGTGTTGGTGGCAGATTTCCTTTGGTTGAAAAAATTGTAGAGAATTTATCTGCAAGAATAAATAATGCAGCAGTAATAAAACCAATAGCCAAATGAACACCGCTTCCTCCGCGAACCTTGCGTCCTGCAACAACAGCACCAATTAAAGTAAGCAATAAAACCGTGATGGGCGTTGCGTCTCTGCGTCCCTTTTCAACTTTTAATTCGTTGATACCTTCGGCGCCATGCATCTCTTCCTGTTGGATAAACCGAACCAGTTCGGGCGTAGTTAATTTATCTTTTGTGTATTTATCTTTTTTTAGATCGGATGGCCTGAAATCGAAATTCATGGTATCGAGCGTATGCATAAACATTTTTTCCTGCCTGCCCGACCAGATACGATGAATAACAAAATTTAATTTCCATTTTCGGAGCGTTGTATCCCAATTCATATCCTCGGCCCTGATGTTTTCTATCAACTGATTATTTTTAATGCGATGCAAAAACACAGGGCCGCCACGTTTAATTAAAGTATCATAATTATAAATACCTGCATAAGTAAATGAATCGATGCGGACATACAGATCGGATCCGGGGCCATTCCGGCTTTTATTTAAATTTTCGTAGGATGAATTGGGATCGAAATATTTTGCTTCAAAAGCTCCTCTTATCTTTTCTGCTTTTGGAATAAGGAACTGATTCGAAAACCATAACATGGTTGCTAAAAAAATACCGCCGATCCAATACGGGCGCAGCCATCTGTTAAAAGTTGTTCCGCTGGCAAGTATGGCAATGATCTCACTTCGTCCGGCCATCTTCGAAGTAAAAAATATCACTGCAATAAAAACAAACAACGGAAATAATAAGGCAACAATATGCGGAACAAATCCAAAATAATAATTGGTAATGATTTGCCGTAATGTTAATTGCGATTTTACAAAATCATCTGCTTTCTCGCTCACATCTATCACAACAGCAATAACCGTAAATAAAAATATAGCAAAGAAAAAAGTGCTTAAAAATTTCTTCAGTATGTACCAATCTAATTTTTTCATCGTTATATATACATGCAAATATAATTGTACAAACCAAGTGTGGAAATAAAAGGATGTTAATTGCGTTTAAATATATGCCGATACATTTGCCCTAACTGCAAAAGCAAATATTTTACAAAAAAATACATCCATAAAAATGGATGTACACTTACGGACTTCATAGGTAACGGATTAGTAAGTGGTTGTGAAGCTACCAATAACATTGCAGCACAACTGTTATTAATTGTTCAGGTGGATAAATAAAATAATACTTCGGCAATTATCCACATCAATAAAAGAATAAAAAAAGATTGTTAATTAATTAAAGTCGTTGTTGTAAAATTTCTGTCATAGAATTTTTAAAACTGCTGAAACTATTGCTGAGAATATGTTTGCGGGCCTCGCCAACCAGCCATAAATAAAAAGCAAGGTTATGAATGCTTGCAATTTGCAACGCCAATATTTCTTCTGCAACAAATAAATGCCGCAGGTATGCTTTAGAATAATAATTGCTGATGTTACACGGAATGCCTTCATCAATTACAGAAAAATCTGTTGCCCACTTTTTATTCCGGC
>DATAMD010000356.1:0-2703 GCA_036260755.1 Chitinophagaceae bacterium
CGAAAAAATTCTTTCTTTGGCTCTTGCTTTTTCTTCATCACGACGGGCACCGCCGATGCAACAATCAAATTCAAATTCTTCTATCGCATCTAATAAAGTATAAGTTTGCAAAGCATTGCGGCTTGCAAATTTTCCTTTCAGTTCGGTTAATTGTTTTGATTTGATTGTGTCTTCAACTTTACGAACAATTAATCTTTCATCAATCTTTTCAGCTAACGCATCCCTGAAATCCAGCGCTTCCTGAAAATTATGACCGGTATCGATATGCATTAACGGGAAAGGAAATTTTCCGGGACGAAAAGCTTTTAATGCCAGATGCACCAAAACGATAGAATCCTTACCACCACTGAATAACAGGGCAGGGCGTTCGAACTGCCCGGCCACTTCACGAAAGATGTGAATGGCTTCTGCTTCTAATTGCTGTAAATAATCAAGTTGATATTTTTCCATTTTAAATCTTAATTCTAAAAACTATTTTTCGTGTAAACCACATTCTTTTTTACTTGCATCTTCCCACCACCAACGGCCTGCTCTGAAATCTTCTCCGGCTTTAATGGCACGTGTACATGGAGCACAACCAATACTTACAAAACCTTTATCGTGTAACGGATTGTACGGAATATTATTTTCACGAATGAATTGAATTGTTTGTTCTGTATTCCAATGCAATAACGGATTGTATTTAATGATTTGATTGGCTTCGTCCCACTCAACAATTTGCAAATCTTTTCTTGCAGCAGAATGTTCGGCCCTTAAACCTGTTACCCACACTGCATTTTGGGCCAAAGCTCTTTTTAACGGTTCTACTTTTCTGATATGGCAACATTCTTTTCTTCTATCGATTGATTCGTAAAAAGCATTAGGGCCTTTATCGGCAATAAATTTTTCTAATAAATTATGCTGAGGATAGTATGCAGTAATTTTTGTTTGATATCTTTCGTTGGTGCTGTTCCAAACCGAATAAGTTTCGGCAAATAATCTTCCGGTATCTAAAGTAAAAATGCTGATGTTTAGATGATTGCTTAAAATTTCGTGGGCTATCACCTGATCTTCAAAACTAAAACTGGTAGAAAAAGTTACCTGCGAGGGAAATTGTTTTGCCAACAAAGCCAATCCTTCCGCAATATTTATTGTGTTGAGTTGTTGTGATAAATCGGAAATATTTTTTTGCTGTGTATCTGTCATGTAAACTAAAATTATGAGAACGGGAAATTAAACCGTGGGCAAAAGTAAACCATTTGCTGAATTGAACTAACAGCAACAACATGAATTCATACACTTTATGAAAGAATTGGAAACCATGGCTATACTTGTCTATAAATTTGGTGTACAAATATAGTCTATAAAAATTATCGACAAAATTTTTCATTTTCGATAACAGGAAGAAGTGATATGCAGTAATAATTAAAAGTGTAAATGGTTTAAACCAAGCCATTATTAAAAAATTATCCCGATCTCTTTCTGTAATTCAATATTGCCCAACTGTTGAAAAATACCGCAAATCCTATCATCGCTAAAATATGATATCTGATATCGGCCAGTCCGCTGCCTTTTAAAACAACCATGCGCATCACTTCAATAAAATAAGATACCGGATTAAATTTGGTGATTACCGGCGCCCAATACGGCATACTTTCTATGGGCGTAAATAATCCGCTCAGCAAATTAAATATCATCGTTATAAAAAATGCTACCAGCATAGATTGCTGCTGCGTTTGCGCATAGGTTGATAATAGTAAACCTAACCCTAAAATTGCAAGCAGGTAAATAGAAGCAAAAATATAAATGGTTATATAATGCCCGATGGGTACAATACCATACACTAATCTCGCAATGGTTAAACCAATCGTAAGCACCACAAGTGCAAGCATCCAGAACGGAATTAATTTCCCTAAAATGAATTGCCATTTTTTTATAGGGCTAACATTAATTTGCTCAATGGTTCCCATTTCTTTTTCGCGAACAATATTATTTGCGGCAAATGATGAACCGATGATGGTAACAAGCAATACTAATATTCCGGGAACCATGAACACACGATAATTCATGTTGGGATTAAACCAATCAGAAAATGTAACTTCTATCGTTGGCCGCTGATCGAATCTGGGAAATTGTATCCATTGCATTCTTACATCTTGGTTAAATCCTTGAATGATGCCTTGAATGTAAGCCCCGCCCAGTCCGGCTTTTACGCCGTTGATGGCATTTACTGCAACAAATAAATTTGCTTCATTTTCTTTTACAAGATCTCTTTCGAAATGAGATGGTATCTCCAGAATAAGATCTGTTTTATCTTTCTCGATTGCATGTAATCCTTGCTGAAAAGATGGGCTATAATCTTTTAATCTGAAATAACCCGAAGAAACAATTTTATTAACGAGCTTGCGTGAATATTCGGAATGATCGTGATCTACAACACCGAGATTGATATTCTTAATTTCATAATCCGCTGCAAGCGGCAATATGAGTAATTGCACCATCGGCATAAAAAATAAAACTCGTATTGTTGCTTTGTCGCGAAATATTTGCCGAAGTTCTTTTTGCAACAAAAATTTTAATACTCTCATGCCAATCTGATTTTAAAATTTTTAATGCTGATACCCAGTAATACAACTGTCATCCCAATTAATATCAATGTTTCTTTCCAAACAGCACCGAAACCAAGCCCTTTTATCATGATTGATTTTATAATTATGTAATACC
>DATAMD010000358.1:0-5324 GCA_036260755.1 Chitinophagaceae bacterium
AGTTAACAACATCAAACAACGGAAAAGGAGGGTCGGATGGATAATGGAACAAAAGCGGGAACAGCAGGCGGTACATTGTTAACGATCATTATAAACATTAAAAGTGAAGATGTATTAAAAACGATGGTGCTTGCTGCCGTAGGTGCAGTAATAAGTTTTACTGTATCCTTATTATTAAAATTGTTTTTGAAGCGATGGACGCAATGATAAAAGCCCTGCTTGCAGGGCTTTTAAAAAAGTGTATGAATAAATAATGCTGGAATGAAATTTAAAATGATGCTTTGTTCTATCAATCTTGGTAAAGCAAAGACTTTAGCAAAAAATGTAGTCCCGACAAGAATCGAACTTGTATCTAAAGTTTAGGAAACTTCTATTCTATCCATTGAACTACGGGACCAATTTGTCTTTTAAATATCTTCTTCCGGCAACTGTTTTAAAATATTTTTCTCTTTTTATTGCATCATTCCTTGTAAAAAAAGTTTCGAAATATACGACATGAAACGGAATAAAATTTTTTATTGATTTAGTAAATCCAGCATTATGTTCTTTCAATCTTTTTTCTAAATTTTCACAATGACCTTTATAAAAAAAGTCGGATTCATTACTTTTAATAACATACGCATAAAACATAACTTCTATTCTATCCCCGTCCGACCGGAGTCATCCGGGCGGACATTGAACTACGGGACCAATAATAAATTATTGCCGCAAAAATAATAGTTTCAATTCAACCCTCATTTGTAAAGTTTATATTTGGCTCATTCATAAAAAAATAACATGAAAAAAATATCATTATTTATCATCACATCAATTATTTGCTTGCAATCATTTGCGCAAAATAAAATAAATGTAAAAGCATCTTTAAATCATACCGCTGTTTATGTGATGGATCTAAAAAAATCGGGAAATTTTTATCAGCAGATTATCGGATTGGATTCTATCCCCGAACCTTTTCACGACGGCAAACATATCTGGTTAAAAACGGGCGAACATACCATGCTGCACATTATTCAGGGAGCAGGATCAAAAAAAGAATACTATAAAAACACGCATACCTGTTTCAGTATTCCTTCGGTTGCTGCGTTTACCGCAATACTTAAAAAAAATAATATAGTTTGGGAAGATGTAAGCGGAAATAAAAATGCCATTACCACCCGTGTTGATGGGGTACATCAAATATGGCTGCAGGATCCCGATGGATATTGGCTCGAATTGAATGATGATAAATATTAAGCTGCACCTTATCTTTGCAGCCCTTAAGGAAATACTATGAAGTTTTACAACATAATTATTAAATACCGTTTTTGGTTGAGCTTACTGGCAATTGCCTTTGCCATTTTTGTAAATATTGTATCGGGATTTTGGCCTTCTTTTGTTTTATATTTTATTGCAGTAATTGGTTTGTTCAGCCATTTTTTTATTGGCCCGCTCCGATTAATCCAGGAACCCATGGAACAGGGCAGGGTAGAAGAAGTACAAAAAATTTTGGATTCGGTTTGGTTTCCGGGATTACTATACAAACCGGTTCGTTCAACCTATTACACTATCAAAGGAAATTTGTCGATGATGAATCAGGACTTTGATACTGCCGAAAAACATTTAAAGAAAAGTTCATCTTTAGGTTCGCCGATGCCCGAAGCAGAAAGCGCCAATAAATTACAATTAGGGATGATGGCCATGCAAAAAGGTGATCTGAAACAAGCCGAAGGTTATGTGCGTGCAGCTATCCGTTTAGGAATTGCCGATAAAGAAAGCGAAGCGGTTGCTTATTTAAGTATGTGCCAGATTTTTATGAACAAAAGAGAATTCCGGGCAGCCAAAGATTTCTTCCGCAAAGCAAAAGCATGTAAGCCAAAAACCAAGCAGGTATTAGATCAGATCAAAGAAATAGAAAAATATATTTCTCGCATTCCGGGGTAAAGATTATAACCCTTCATTCTTACGGTGATATTTTTTTACCATATAAAACATGGGTGGTGTTTTCTTGGTTACCTGTATAATCAGTACTAAAAATATTCGTTTTATTTTTTGCCTGAAACAAAATCAGCTTGCCACAAACACATAAAAATTTAATTCGATTAGAAGTTTGCAATTAAAATTTTACAGTTCCCATTCTTTCTAAAGTTTTCTGTTTTTTTTGCGAAGTCATGTCAGGGTTTTGAAAATAGAGTTATTATTAATTGTTTACTATAAAACGTTTATTTATAAATGTTTATATGAGTTTTTGTAAGTTTCGGCAAAATTTTATTTTTGTTTTGAAACTCTTGCAATACAATCCCCCATAAAACGAGATTCCCTTTAATAGCAATCTAATTTTGTTGTCTTAAAATCACTTTTAAATAAGATTGTAAGATGAAAACAAAACATTGCAGCCTGGTTTTTACAAAAATATTTATAACAGGATTGATGATTATAAATATGACAGTAACTTTTGCTCAAACAAAAAACTCGGACAGTTCGTTTCAGAAAAAAATTAAACTCAGTACGATTATTATTGCTGATTATGCTATGTCGTTAGACAAAAACACGGATGTTCAATCTTGTGTGCATAATGTAAAAACTGATTCGGGTGTGGTAACCAACAGTTTTAATTTTAAATATATACGTGTACAGGCAAATTACGATTTAACATCAAGTATTGATGGCAACATCCTGGTAAATTTTGCCGAACTGAAAAATGCCAATGCCGATTTTCATAAGGTGATAGAAATGGCATACATGCGATATAAATTTTTTAAAGATGGATACCTGAATTTGCAGGTTGGGCAATTTCGCCCTTTTACTCAGTTAGAAGACTTATACGGCATTCAATATCACAAAAGTAATTATTGGTCTAACCAATATACTGCCTTAGCCAACAGCAACTGGGCGAGTTTTCAGATGGGTGCAGCTTTAACGGGATCTTTAAAAAAGAAAAATATACCACTTAATTATTATGTAACGGTTTGGAATGGTAATGGACGAGTGGCAACTACTGTAAATTCGCTTGCCCAAACAAATGGTGATAACGATAATAATAAAAATATTGCCGTAAGACTTGAGTATGAACCCGTAAAAGATATTGTTTTTGGTGTTTCGAAGGCCACAGTAAAATATCAGGGAAGCAGGGTGCAGTCTTTCTCTGCCGATGTAAGAGCCAAACATAAATTTAACAAAAAATGGGAAGGCGAGCTGGAAGCATCTTACACAGATGCACATGATGTTAGTGCAATAATAGCGGCCACAGGCACTACAATTTCTGCAAGTAAAATAGATTTTAGTAATTATGAAATGCGTGGTTTTTACGCTATCCCGTTATTGAGATATAATAATGGTAATTCAAACATTAAATCAACAGAATTATCTTGCAGATACGAATACTGGAATCAGGATGTTCCTGCCAATAATCCACGAACAACTATAACTCCTATGCTCAATTTTAATTTGGCAGAAAACTATGGTGCAAGGTTTCAGATTATAGGAGTTTTCAACAGTTATAAAACACCTGTTACTAATGTTAACTCAAGCGTGTATAATGCTAATCAGGTAATTTTTCAAGTACAGTTTTTCTTTTAATAAATTTTTACCTTAAAAACTATTTTATGTTTCTAACGCAAATGATATTGCTGCTTGTCATCATTTATTTTGGCATTCGCTTCGGGGGTGTAGCCCTTGGCCTTTTAGGAGGATTAGGTGTAACCATTTTAGTTTTTGCTTTTGGGGTTGTACCCGGTAAACCGCCTGTAGATGTAATGTTAATCATCTTAGCAGTTGTAACTACGTCTGCTACTTTAGAAGCTACGGGTGCACTTAATTTAATTGTACGAATTGCAGAAAAAGCACTGCGAAAAAATCCGAAATATGTTACCTATCTGGCACCAATAAGTACTTTTTCTTTAACTATGCTGGTAGGAACAGGTCACGCAGTTTATCCGTTATTGCCTGTAATTTATGATGTTTCTTACCGTCAGGGAATCAGACCCGAACGACCAATGGCAATGGCATCTGTTGCAGCTCAATTAGGTATTACTGCAAGCCCTATTGCTGCTGCTGCTGCTGCTGTAATTGGCATAGCTGCAAAAAATAATGCTCATATTGGTTTGATTGATATTTTACGGGTAACAATTCCTGCCGGTGTTATTGGAATGTTGCTGGCAGCAACATGGAGTTTAACAAGAGGTAAAGACCTTGATAAAGACCCTGAATTTCAGGCAAAATTACTTGACCCTGAAATGAAAAAATATATGGAAGGTGGAATGGCAACAACTTTAAACGATAAAATAACAAAAGAAGCTAAAACATCCTTAATTGTTTTTTTAATTGCTATCGGTGCAATAGTTGTGTTGGCATTATTTCCCGGTTTATTGCCAAAAGATAATGGCAAACCTTTAAGTATGAGCATCGTTATTCAATTTGTAATGTTTGCGGCAGGTGCTATTATTTTGTTTTTAACCAAAGTAAAGCCAAAAGCAATATCAGACAGCAAAGTGTTTAATGCCGGGATGATTGCAGTAATAATGATTTTTGGTATTGCATGGATGAGCGATACAGTAATTGAAGGTAACAAAACTACCATCATTTCAATGATTAGTTCGGTTGTAAAAACACATCCATGGACGTTTGCATTGGCAATGTTTTCTTTCTCTGCATTTCTTAAAAGTCAGGCTGCAACACTAACCGTCATGTTGCCATTGGGCTTTGCTTTGGGTGTTCCGGTTCCTGTAATTATTGGATGTATCCCGGCAAGTTATGCATATTTCTTTTTCTGCTTTTATCCAAGCGATCTTGCTGCTATTAATTTCGATAGAACCGGCACAACACATATTGGTAAATATATACTTAATCACAGTTTTATGATTCCCGGATTGATAGCTGTAGGATCATCAACTGTTATTGCATACATATTATCGAATTATGTTTTTTGATAAATTTAAAAATAAAATGAACACTTGATTTTTAAAGGCGGTTCTATTATTTTATTGCGCTGTTTTTTTTTAAAATACCGACGAAAACAGGTTTTATCAAAAACCAAATTTACGGCAGTATGGCAAATGTCATTTTTTATGTAATTAAATATTTCTTTCTTGCGCTCAGGGAAAGCTCTGCAATCAACAATCAGATGTTTTCCCGGCGCAAATGGAAATATATTCAGATAGTGAATTAGAATTTATCAGGCGTGAGATTTGTAAAAAATACAAAGCTCAGGCAATTGCTGCGGATGATATTATTAAAGAAATACCACAGTATCCAAAAAGTGTTGGCGACGAAAAATTTAATTTTCTTTCAGAATATGTAGAAAAAACACTTCTGCAGATTGCGCAAACTACCGGGAAAACTTTTGAAGA
>DATAMD010000360.1:0-3238 GCA_036260755.1 Chitinophagaceae bacterium
ATAAAAACCGCCATAAATAGAATGACCGAGATGTTCGGCAAAATGGCCATAAATATTTTTGTTGATGGTGATCTTAGGATCAGATTCTTTTGCAACTAATTTTATTGACGACTGGCTGTAACTCATCAATACAAATAAAAATGCCGGAAGGCTAAGCAATGTTTTTTTCATTAGACAATTTTTTTGATACACTTTTTAACTACTTACTAAATAGCAGCAATAAATTTACAAGTGTAATATTAACACTTATTTTTTTTCGGGCGAAAATTCTTACAAAAAAAATTTTCTTTTTGCTCAACATCCGTTTTAAAAAGTGCAATAAATCGCATCACTTAACAGAAATATTGACTATAAAGAATTTTCGCTTGTTTTAAACTGTACATTAAAACAATTAGTTTTACTGTTTCAAAACACAAAAAAGAAATCATTTTATGAATACACCCAAAACAAAATTTTTTTTAACATCTGTTGCTTTAATCTTATTAGTTTCCTTCAAACAAAAAAAAGATTATCCATTTCCTTTTCTTGACCCCGATCTATCTATTGAAACAAGGGTGAATGATTTGGTTGGGCGAATGACGCTGGATGAAAAAATCGGTCAGATGATGAATGATGCTCCGGCTATCGACCGGTTACATATTCCGAAATATAATTGGTGGAACGAATGTTTGCATGGCGTTGCCCGTGCAGGATTGGCAACTGTTTTTCCGCAAGCAATTGGCTTAGGTGCCACATGGGATGAAGATATGATGCTGAGAGTT
Source organism: Chitinophagaceae bacterium (assembly GCA_036260755.1). GTDB lineage: Bacteria > Bacteroidota > Bacteroidia > Chitinophagales > Chitinophagaceae > CAIQDX01. Next base: position 762 of record DATAMD010000360.1, read on the forward strand.
TCAACAGCCATATCGGATGAAGCAAGAGCAAAGCATCACGAGTTTGTACGAAAAGGTGAAAGATCAATTTATGAGGGACTGACTTTCTGGACACCCAACATAAATATTTTTCGTGATCCGCGTTGGGGAAGAGGCCAGGAGACTTACGGTGAAGATCCTTATTTAACAGGAAGATTAGCTGTTCAATTTATTAAAGGGTTACAGGGCGATGACCCGAAATATTTTAAAACAATTGCCACCGTTAAACATTTTGCTGTGCATAGCGGCCCCGAATCTAATCGCCATACATTTGATGCAAAGATTGATGAAAAAGATTTTCGCGAAACATATTTGCCACAGTTTGAAATGGGGATTAAAGAAGGAAAAGCCTACTCGGTAATGTGTGCATACAATAGATTAAATGGCGAAGCCTGTTGCGGAAGCAATCATTTACTTACTGATATTTTAAGAAACGAATGGAATTTTAAAGGTTATGTTGTTTCTGATTGCGGTGCGATTGATGATATTTACCAACGTCATAAAATTGTTGAAACACCCGGCGAAGCAGCAGCACTGGCAGTAAAATCGGGTTGCGATCTGGAATGCTTAAGTACTTACCAGCATTTAAAAGAAGCTGTTGCAAATAAATTAATTACTGAAGCCGAAATTGATGTGGCATTAAAAAGATTATTTACTGCACGGTTGAAATTAGGAATGTTCGATCCGCCCGAAATGGTAAAGTACACAAAGATACCTTACAGCGTTGTTGATAATAAAGAACACCATCAATTGGCATTGGAAGCAGCGCATAAATCGATTGTTCTTTTAAAGAATGAAAATAATTTATTGCCGTTAAATAAAAATATAAAAACGGTTGCTGTTATCGGGCCGGATGCCGATGAAACATCTGTATTACTTGGCAATTACAACGGCACTCCATCCGATCCTGTTTCACCATTAAGAGGAATCCGTGAAAAATTAATTCATTCAAAAGTTTTATATGCACAAGGTTGCGGATTAGCCGAAGGATTATCATCATTAAAAAAAGATTCTGTTCAAAAAATAAAACAAAAAGCTATTGAAGTTGCCAAGCAATCGGATGTTGTTATCATGTGTATGGGACTTTCGCCAAATCTGGAAGGAGAAGAAATGGATGTTGCCATTGATGGTTTTAAAGGTGGCGACAGAACAAAACTTGATCTGCCTTCGAATCAGGAAGAATTGATTAAAGAAATTAAATCTTTAGGCAAACCAATTATTTTGGTTTTATTAAACGGAAGCGCTGTATCAATTAATTGGGAAAACAAAAACATTCCGGCCATCATCGAAACATGGTATGCCGGACAAGCAGCAGGTACGGCTATTGCAGACGTTTTATTTGGCGATTATAATCCTGCGGGAAGATTGCCTGTAACTTTTTATTCATCAGTAAGCGATCTTCCTTCATTCGAAGATTATAATATCACCACTCAAACATATCGCTATTTTAAAGGCAATGTTATTTATCCGTTTGGCTATGGATTAAGTTATACAAATTTTCACTACGATAATTTAAAAATCAATCATCAAAACAAAGCAGGCAACGATGTAAAACTTTCAGTTGATATAAAAAACACCGGAAAAGTTTCGGGTGATGAAGTAGTGCAGGTGTATGTTTCGAATAAAACATCAACCGGCCATATTCCCATTCGTTCATTAAAAGCATTTAAAAGAATTTACTTAAAAGCAGGCGAAACAAAAACTCTAAACCTTATTATAAAACCTGATGCATTTTCTATTATTAATGATGATAATAAAAAAATAATTGTTCACGGAAAATTTGAAGTATCAGTTGGTGGCGGGCAACCCGATGTAAAAATAAAAACAGCTTCCAATGTTTTAAAGGCCGAAACAATAATTATGTAAATTATAAAAGTGAATCAAGAAAAATTATTTTCTTGATTCACTTTTATTTAGCAGACTGATTAATTATATACTCAACAATATTTTCGGCAACTTCTTCTTTCGATTTTAATTCAAACGAAATAGTTTCTTTCGGGGTAATGATGCTGATCTTATTGGTATCTTTCATAAAACCTGCGCCTTCATCATTCAGAGAATTAAGTATGATGCAATCGGCATTTTTTTCTTTTAATTTTTTTGTTGCATTTAAAACTTCGTTCTCTGTTTCCAAAGCAAAACCTACCAAATACTGCCCTTGTTTTTTTATGGAGCCGAGATGTTTTAAAATATCTTTTGTTTTTGTGAGAGATATTTGAAGCAACTCGTCGTTCTTTTTTATTTTTTGACCGGCCGCAACAGCCGGGGTATAATCTGCAACGGCAGCGCTCATCACAATAATATTTGCATCTGCATGTTTTGTGCAGGCATCAAACATTTCGCTTGCGCTTTCAACATTAATTATTTTTATTCCGCTGTAAAAAATTGTTTCGTGTGTTGGCCCTGTTACCAAAACAACATCGGCGCCTTGTAAATAAAATGACCTGGCAATGGCAAAA
>DATAMD010000362.1:0-1588 GCA_036260755.1 Chitinophagaceae bacterium
TCTTATTTCCAAATAATAATTCAAATGGCAATTTAGAAGATGTTCTTTCATCTATTACCGTTAGGCATGATTTGATAGATTGCTTTCAACAGTATGAACAATGTGTTAATCATTACCCTCAAAAGCTAAATCATTCAAGAATTTATTCTTACTTAGACATGATTTTATATCCTAATGCAATTGTAAACGGAAAAGATTTAAGAAAAGAAGAATTCAGGAATTATAGAAATCATACCCATTGGAATCTTCATCACGAATATTTAGATCCACTTTATAGTTTTCTTTCTCCATATTTTCAAGCTCAATAGAATTGTTGCCGTACAAGTGTGCGACGCAACAACAGCCTCATTCTTATTCTATCGCCGGTAACATAAAATTATTCTTTATCTTCTGTTTCCTGCAATTTATCTGAATCCTTTCCTCGCTTCAAACGCACGTTGGGATTGGATTGCGTGCCGGTAACTGTAAACGGAATTCCAAAAATTCCAAACGGCGGCAAACCAACACGGCCGGTTAAATTTAATTTGCCATCGAAACTAACCTGACCTTCGAAACGCGGACGAAATCCCATGATGCGAAGTTTGGTGCGCTCGATAGTGATAGTATTATTTTCGATTTTTGTTTTAATGTTTACATCTTTTAAATCGGGATTATTTAAACTATCACGATTGGTTGCTTTGCTTACCGCAGTCATTAATTTCATGCCTTTCACTTTTACTTTTCCGAGCGTTAAAACACCGGCGCCTTTTAATGAAGGATAAACAGGATGCATGTTAGAATCTAATCTTCCCGATAACTGATAATCTAACGAAACAATGCCATGCACCGATGCAGCCGATGTTGCCAGATCGTGAAACAATTTTATTTCTTTGTATGCTTTATGAATATCGAAATTTTTTGCGTTGATATGATAATCGAATGTTGCTTTTGTTGGCGTAACAGTTTTATACGTTGCATCCATCACAACCGGCGCATCGATAATGGTGAAGCCGCTTTGCTTCATTACCATTTTGCTGCTGTCGATAATTAATTGTCCTTTTACTTTGGTTAATTTTATTCCGTTATAAATAACTTTATCGGCATCGGCATTTAATGTGAGCGATAAATTTGAAGGAATGATTACCACACCGGTTGATGCAGTTGCAGATTTATTTTTTGAAGAAGTATCGGCATAAGCCATCAATTCATCAACAATTAAATTATTACTTTTTAAATCGAAATTTCCTTTTAACGGTTCGTTATTTTTTGTTGCATAATTAATAACATTGTTCAGATAACCGTTTAAAGTAAAATCCGAATTACCATATTTTGCTTTGAACTGATCGAAAAACATTTTATCCTGATCGAAATGAAAAACACCTTTGTTAACTAAGAATGGCATAGGAAATAAATCGGAATGCAGTTGCACATCATTCAACTGCAAAGTACCCGAATTAAATAAACGTTCGTAATGCCCCGATGCAGCGTCGCTCTGCATTCCACGCAACGACAGGTCAGTTTTAATCAATCCTTTTACATCATAACCTTTAATGGCAAATACTTTGTAGATCTTACCAATATCAATGGTTCCGTTGGAAGTGAGATTATA